>JAFGWC010000132.1 GCA_016937695.1 Bacteroidales bacterium | reverse complement strand
GTTAAATGAAAGGTTAATGTTTGAGCAGCTTCATCTGGTGCACCTCGATTAATTACTGTTGCCCATGCTGCTACTGTTTGAGCTCCTACATCTTCATTTACTGTTTGGTTTGCACCTAATGTAAAGGATGGCTCATCATTTACAAGTATAATATCTATTGTCATTGTATATGAAAGTGCACTATTTCCATCATTTCCATCATTAATCTGAAAATCAAAACTATCATAAGATACACCACTTTCATTTGAATTAGGTCTAAATTTTAATCTAGGAATATTTGGAACAGTAATAATTTGATTTATAACGACATTTTCACCACCATCGATAACATTATCATTATCAGCATCATAAAATAATGTTCCTGTCGATTCTAATCCTGTAATCATTATTTGTGTAAATGGATCTCCGTTTGGATCACTATATGAAAAATCCCCTGCGATAAACACTTTATCGTTGTCTTCATTAATACTAACAGTATTATCTGCAGAAGTAGGAGTTTGTGCAAAACTCAAATTTGAATAAAGAAAAATCACTAATATTAAAACAAATTTAAATTTGTTTAAACTAATATGTATTAATTTTGAATTTACTTTATTTTTCATCTTTTTATTTATTAATTATAATATGTTGCTAAACTGATAATATATCTTGTAAATTATTTTAAATTTTAAAACGAATACAAATCATTATTGCCAAGAGTTGCAGAATTACCGGAAATGTTTGTAATCGGATTTTGATTTAAAGTAGAACCAATAGAATAAACTCCACCGCCATTACCATTTGAGCCATCAACATTATTGTTACTTATTCTAACATCCGTTAAATTAAGTATAGATTCAAATACAGAAATCCCACCTCCATAATTCCCACCGTTATTGTTTTCAATTCTTACACCATTTGCAACTATTCCATCAATTGTTACGTTTGAATTATCAATACAAATACCTCCACCTCGATATATAGTTGAAGTATTGTTTTGTATCAATGTATTTGGACCTTCAATTGTCACATTTGAATTATTTCCTATATATATTCCTGCACCCGATCCTCCATGATTATTATTTACAAATAAGATATTATTTTCAATTCTCAAGTTTTTCAACAAAGGGCTTGATTGATAACAAAATACACCTCCACCGTAGAAGCCAGAAACAGGTGCATGAAAAGAAAAAGAATCATCAATACCAAGTCGTCCACCTCCATTTCTTAAAGTGAATCCATTTAAAGATGTAATACCAGCTTCTCCATTTTCAAAGGTAACAACTGCACCATTTCCTCCACCATTAATAATTACACTAGCCGGGTTTGCAGGGTCGCCTTCAACTTCAATTTCTTTATTGTTAAAATTGATATTTTCATTATAAGTGCCTGCAGCAACAATAACTTTGTCTCCATTCACTGTTGCATTAATACCTTGCTGAATAGTAAGATAATCTGCAGGGACATAAATAATTCTATCAGAAACATTTAGAACAAAAACCTGTTGGATTGGAACAGCCACAACACCATCATCAACTTCAAGAGTAATCGTATAAGGACCAATATCAGCATCACTAGGTGTGCCTGAAAGAAGAGCTGTTCCATCTCCATAATCAGTAAGATTAAGCCATAAAGCAGCAGGAACAACAGAAACAATTGAAATGTTTAAAGGATCAGCATCAATATCAGAAGTTACAATATTATATGTATATAGATGAGTTGCTTTAGCCGTTGTTATAGTAGTGGAAGAAAATACTGGTGCATCATTTATAGACGCAATATTTACATCAACAGTTATTTGGTCTGTAAATATACCATCAGAAACTTGAATAACAAACTGGTCTGCACCATTAAAATCTGCATTAGATGTATAGTTTATTGCTTTATCGGAAGTCCAAGGCGGACTTACTGATAAAGGCGCAGGAATAGATGCCAATCCATTAGATGCTTGCGTTAAAACAGACCATGTAATATTTTGATTATCAATATCTTGTGCGTGAAGAATAAGAGAAAAAGCTGTTGGATTAGCATCTTCGTCCATATTAACTGTTTTTGGTCCGGGATCATCAACTGTGGGTCCAATAGAAACTACAAATTGAGGATTATTATTAGTTTCAAATGCTCCAATATCAATTGTTCCAATAATTCTTGCATTAGCTTCATAATCTTCATCAACAGGAAAATCACCAATAATAGTGGCAGGATTTCCTGCACCTATGCAAGGCGAAGTTGGCTTTGTAATATGAAAATCACCTACAGGATCATTTATGAACTGAGGATTAAGTTCAACATTATTAGTATACCTTGCTACAATATATGCTCCTCCAGAACCACCTCCAGCAAATGCAACATTTCCACCTTCAACATTACAATAATTAAAGTATGGATCAGAGCCTCCATCATTAAGATATATATTATTACCTGAAGCGGCCATATTTCCCCAAAAAATATCGTTTGTAAATCTTGGGTCGCTATTTTGACAATAAAGTCCACCTCCATTTATTGTAGCTATATTATTTGCAATCACATTATTTAAATATGTGCCAGTACTTGTACTGTTAAAATAAAATCCTGCTCCATTTGTAGCATTATTATTATAAATTAAATTATTATAAAATTCTGGAGAACAAGCTAAATCAATATATCCTGCACCTCCATCAGCCGATGTATTCGAGTTTATATTATTTCTATTAAATACAGGTAATGTTCCTGCATCCCGAATATATATTGCTCCTCCTCTTTGACTTGAAGTATTGCCTATAATTGTATTATTAGTGAATATTGGGTCAACTGTTGATCGTATATAAACACCTCCACCATATCCACTTGTTAAATTTCCACCATCATTTGCCTGATTATTTATAATAATATTTGATGTTAAAGTTGGGCTAGTTCCTGTTCCTGTATCATCATAAATGCAAATACCACCTCCATATCCTGTATTTATTAAATATCCTGTAGCTATATTTCCATCGATTGTATTTGATATTAAATTTGGATCGGATTGATACATATATATCCCTCCACCATAAGTTTGTGAGTTATTGTTTGTTATTTGATTATTAGAAATTGTATTAATTAAGGTTCTATTCAAATAAATGCCTCCACCATAGCCGCAACCAGTACCTGCTGAAACATTTGTTGTGCTTGCTGTATTGTTATCAATTGTATTGTTAGTAATATTAATTGCACCAATATTTGAATAAACAGCTCCACCTCTGCCACAGTATAGACCTACTCCTGAACTTGTTGCAGTATTATTTGATATTATATTATTATCTAAAACAGGGATAGACTGGTTACAATATATTGCGCCTCCCCAACCACAAGAACTACCATCACCAATAGTAGATGCAGTATTTCCACTTATAGTATTCCCACTTATATTTGGATTAACATCATTCCCATTTAAATAAATTGCTCCACCATATCCTCTACCATTTGTATTATCTGTACCTTGTGCTATATTATTGTTAATCTGATTGTTAGTTATATTAGGATGACTATTATCTATGTAAACTCCACCTCCAAATGCACTTCCGCCAATAATGGAGTTATTTGAAATAGTATTAGCATTAATATTATTAGACCAAGTTGTGCTAATTGAGCATATACCACCACCATTATTAGTTGATTGATTGCCTGTTATTGTACAGTTTGTAATTATTGGATTTGAAGTATTTTCTATATAAAAACCTCCTCCATTTCTAGCAGCTATGTCAATAATATTGTTTGTAATATTACAATTATCAAAAACCGGCGATGATTGATAAATATAAATTCCGCCACCATGATCTCCTGAATGGTTATTATTAATTGTACAATTAACAAAAGTTGGATCGCATCCAATATAAGTAGTTTGGATACCTCCCGCATTATCTTGTGCCGTGTTATTTTCTATAGTGCAATTTGTAAAAGAAGAAATGCAAATATTTTGCATATAAATACCGGCGCCATCACCTGCTGTTCCTGTTGAATTATTATTAGATATAATACAATTGCGAAAAGATGGGGAACAATTTCTTAAATAAATACCTGCCCCTTGACCTGCAACACGTCCATCCTGAATTGTACATCCATCAACAACAGCAGTTGCATCAATTCCTCCTCCATTATTGTAAATTACTCTGTATGAATTATTTCCACTAAGAATTGTTATGTTTGCAGCATAGTTTCTATCTCCAAAAATCGGATTTCCTGTATTTGGAAAACCACCATAAACAGTAACTCCGTTTCTTAAACCCATTTGTGAACCATGTTGATATGTTCCAGCAGCAATCCAAACATCCTCGCCACCTATTGAAGCATCATTAATTGCTGTCTGCACATCTGTATAAGCATCTATCCATGAATTTCCATTATTAGCACCAACAGCTGTAGATTTTACATATACTTGCGAATATATAATGATATTAAAGAATAATGTTATAAATAATAATAAAAATAATTTCATCTTATTGCCTTAAAAAAATAAAAACTTATTAGTTTACAAACTATTATAAAAAAACAACAGCTAATTTAATATTATACGTAATTTTTTTATTTTTGGTTAACAAAAACTCATTAAATTTATCAAATTTCTGAAATAAAATTAAAAAGGGACATTGAAAATTGGACAAATACTAAATTTGTTAATGGTTTAGACCATAATTTTTGATTATTAGTTGCATCTTTAATATATATAAAACATTAAATTTAAAAAAATAATTCTAAATTAAATAATATAATATGAAAAACAGTTTAACAACAGCCTTGTCGATAGTTGCATTATTATGGATGATATTAATTTTAAATTCATTAATACCAATAGATTTTAATCAGTTTGGTATTTTGCCTAGAAATATTAATGGAATAAAAGGTATTTTATTTTCGCCGTTTTTGCACATGAATATGGCGCATTTAATTTCAAATACAATTCCACTTTTTGTATTACTAACCGGCTTATTTTTCTTTTATAGAAAAGTGGCCGTAAGAGTTCTGGTTTTATCAGTAATAATAGGTGGTTCGTTAGTTTGGATATTTGGCCGTACAGCTTTCCACATAGGCGCAAGCGGAGTTATTTTTAGCTTAATTGGTTTTTTAATTGCAAGTGGAATTTTTAGAAAAAACATCAAAGCTTTACTTTTAGCAATAATTATATTTTTTATGTATGGTGGTGTAATTTGGGGAATTTTACCTACACAACCTTATATTTCGTGGGAAGGTCATTTATTCGGATTCATAACCGGTATTCTGCTAGCATACATATTTAAAGACACAAAATAATTATGAATTACTTATTAAGTATTTTCATTAATGATTTATTTGCCAAATAGATGTATTAATTTAATTATCAATACATTAACCTTCTTAAAATTATTATGTTTGAAATAATTAATTTAACAATAAAGGAGTATTAAGCTTTTTTTTTATCTTGTTAAAAATTTTTAATTAATTTATTGTAATAGTGGTAAAGTCTTTATTAGAAGAATCGACAGTTACAAAAAGATTTTTATTTCCAAGGAAAAAACATCTTGATAATCCATTTTTTATAAAAACAAAAAATGATAGATTATCTTGCTATAGACAATTCAGCCACATAGATAAAAAAATGTTGATTGTTTTTCATGGTAGCAATGAAATAGTAAATGATTATATCGATGTTTTTGCAAAAAAAATAGATAAGATGGGCTATAATTTGCTAGTAGCAGAATATAGAGGCTATTCATACTCGTCGGGATTTGCAAATTTAGTTAATATTTTAGATGATATTTATTATATAATAAAAGATTGTGGCGTTGCTGAAGAAGATATTGTTGTTTTCGGACGCTCAATAGGAACAATATATGCAATGCATGCAATAAAATTATTTCCGAAAATTAAAGGCATAATAATAGAAAGCGGTATTGCCGATTTTTATGACCGAATTATTAAACGCCTTAGCCCTGAAGATATTGAAACAACTGAAGAACAATTAAAAGAAGAAATAAATAAATATTTTGATATAGAAAAAACAATAAAATCCTACAAAGGGTCTAGTCTTTTTATGCACACAATTGATGATAGAATAATAGGTGTTGAACATTCAAAAAAATTACATGAATGGGCAAATGAACCAAAAACAATAAGTTTATATGCTGAAGGTGGACATTGTGATATACAAGACATGAACCAAGAAATGTATTTTCATGATATAAAAAAACTCATCGATTCTCTAGAATAAAATCATTGTTATACAAATAAAGCATAGCAAAAAAATAAAATGTTAAAAAAATAAAAAAATTTGTTGTTTTTTTAAAAAAATAATTACATTTGCAAACCTTTTTACTGCGGATGTGGCGTAATTGGTAGCCGCGCTAGACTTAGGATCTAGTGCCGAGAGGCGTGGGGGTTCGAGTCCCTTCATCCGTACTTAATAAAATTTTAAATGAATAAACCGTCTATTCTCGCGAGCATAACGCAGTTTTGGCGGTTTTTTTAAATTATAAGCAATGGAAATTATAAAAGAACAAATTGACGAATTAAATGCGGTATTAAAAATTCAATTAAAAGAAGAAGACTATACCCCAAAAGTAGATACATCTCTAACAGATTTAAAGAAAAAAGTTTCATTAAAAGGATTTAGACCGGGAAAAGTACCAATGGGACTTGTGAAAAAAATGTATGGCAAAAGCGTTTTGTACGATGAAGTAAATAAAATGATTTCGGAAAGCCTTACAAAATACATGTCTGACGAAAAATTACAAGTTATTGGAGAGCCGATTCCAAACGAAAAACAAGAGCTAATAGATTTTGATACACAAAAAGAATTTGAATTTATTTTTGATATTGGATTACGCCCTGAATTTGAAATTTCATTAAGTAAAAAACTAAAAATTCCATATTACGAAATAAAAGCTGACGGAAAAATTATTGACCAATATATCGACTCATATACAGGAAGATACGGAAAATTAGAAAGCATAGATAAAGTTATAGAAACTGCTGTAACTAAAGGCTATATTGACCAACTGGATTCAGAAGGAAATATTCTTGAAAACGGTATCGGTACAGATGGGACATCAATTTTAATTGAGAAAATATCTGACAAAAGCGAAAAGAAAAAATTTATTGATGCTAAAGTAGATGATGTTATTAAAATAGATATTAATAAAACCTTTTCAACTGAAAATGAGATTGCTAGCGTACTAGGAATTGAAAAAGATAAAATATCTGAATTAGATAATAATTTCCAATATACAATAAAAGAAATTACGAATTTTATTAAAGCTGAAATTAATGAAGATCTGTTTAAAAAGGTTTATCCAAAAGATGAAATTAAAACAGAAGATGAATTTAAAAATAAAATTAGAGAAGAAATAAAAGCTATAACAATTAAAGATAGTGATTATAAATTTGCGATAGACTCAAGAGAAAAAATAATAGAAAAGACAGACATAGCTTTACCTGAGGACTTTTTGAAAAGATGGTTGCTTTTAAAAGACGAAAACAAAGAATTAACAGGTGACAAATTTGAAGAGGATTTTTCTAAATTTTTAGTTGATTTAAAATGGCAATTAATTACAAGCCAAATTGCTGAAAAAAACGAAATAAAAGTTGATTACGAAGAAGTTAAAGAACTAGCAGTTGATTTAACTAAAATGCAGCTTCAACAGTATGGTGCTCAACCAGATATGTTTCCACAAGAACAATTAGAGCATTTTGCAAATGAAATGTATTTAAAGAAAGAAGATGAAGTTAGAAAACTTTATGATAAAAAATTTGAAGACAAAGTTGTTAATCTAATTAAAGAATCAGTAAAATTAGACAATAAAGAAGTTTCACCAGACGAATTTAATGAATTGTTTACAAAAAAATAATTTATTGGCGAATCAATAAAACACATAAAATGCCTCATTGTTAAATAAATGTAAAAATTATTTTATCAATGAGGCATTTAAGCTTTTTTTAATAAAAAATTTATAATTTTGTTGAAAAATAGTCAACCCATTTAAATTATACACTATGATATCAAATGACGAGTTTAAGAAATATGCAACTAAACACATTGGCATAAGTAGTATGAACTATGATAGATTCCAATCTATGTATGCAAATTATATTTCTCCTACAATTATTGAAGAGCGACAGTTAAATATAGCTTCGATGGATGTCTTTTCAAGACTTATGATGGACAGAATCATATTTTTAGGAGTACCAATTGACGATTATGTTGCAAATATTATACAAGCTCAGCTTTTATTTCTAGAATCAACAGATCCATCAAAAGATATTCAAATTTATTTTAATACTCCAGGCGGATCAGTTCATGCAGGACTTGGTATTTATGATACAATGCAGTATATTGGCCCTGATATTGCTACAATTTGTACAGGAATGGCAGCTTCAATGGGTGCAGTATTATTAACAGCCGGCACTAAAGGCAAACGCTCTGCATTAAAACATTCGCGAGTTATGATACATCAACCAATGGGTGGTGCTCAAGGACAAGCATCTGATATTGAGATAACTGCAAGAGAAATTATGAAATTAAAAAAAGAACTTTATGATATCATAGCAAAACATTCAGGAAATCCATATAAAAAAGTTGAAAAAGACTCAGACAGAGATTATTGGATGACTGCTGAAGAAGCTAAAGAATATGGTATGATTGATGAAATTTTATTTAGAAATAATAAATAAAAAATATTGAAAAATTTAGATTGAAATTAAAGATTTTTTTCTAAAAAAATAAAAAATACAATTATATGGATAAGTGCTCATTTTGCGGAAGAACAAAAAAAGAAGTAAATTTATTAATTGCAGGTGTTTCTGGGCATATATGTGATAGTTGTATCGAGCAAGCACATCAAATTGTAATAGAAGAATTTAATCAGAAAGATGATTTTGATATAAACGAAATAAAATTATCAAAACCAAAAGAGATTAAATCATACTTAGATCAATTTGTTATTGGCCAAGAAGAATCAAAAAAAGTTTTATCTGTTGCTGTTTACAATCACTACAAGCGCTTGGCGCAAAAACCTGATAATGAAGATGTTGAAATTGAAAAATCTAATATTATTCTTGTAGGAGAAACAGGAACAGGAAAAACTTTATTAGCAAGAACAATATCAAAAATGCTTCATGTTCCATTTACAATTGTTGATGCAACTGTTTTAACAGAAGCCGGATATGTTGGTGAAGATATCGAAACAATTTTGACCAGATTACTGCAAGTAGCTGATTATGATGTAAATGCTGCAGAAAGAGGAATTGTATTTATTGATGAAATTGATAAAATTGCGCGTAAAAGTGATAATCCATCAATAACAAGAGATGTTTCAGGTGAAGGAGTTCAGCAAGGACTATTAAAGCTTCTTGAAGGTTCGATAGTTAATGTTCCGCCGCAAGGAGGAAGAAAACATCCTGATCAAAAAATGATACCTGTAAATACAAAAAATATTTTATTTATTGCCGGTGGTGCTTTCGATGGAATTGAAGAGAAAATTGGTCATAGATTAAATACAAAAATGGTTGGATATTCTGTAAGTGATCAAACAGATCAAATTGACAGAAAAAATTTATTGCAATACATTGCGCCTCAGGATCTTAAATCATTTGGCTTAATACCTGAGATAATTGGGCGTTTACCAGTTTTAACTTATTTAAACAGACTTGACAGAGAATCTTTAAAAAGAATATTAACTGAGCCAAAAAATTCATTGATGAAACAATACAAAAAACTGTTTTCGATGGACAATATTGAGTTGACTTACGAAGAAAAAGTTTTAGATTTTATTGTGGATAAAGCAATTGAATTTAAATTAGGAGCAAGAGGTTTAAGATCTATTTGTGAAGCTATAATGATAGATGCAATGTTTGAAATGCCTTCTGAAAATGAAAAAACATTTAAAATTACAACAGCTTATGCTAAGAAAAAAATAAGCAAAACCAATATGAAAAAATTAAGAGTTGCATAGCTCTTATTTTCTCCTTTTTAAACCATATAAAATATAAACTTATATTTTATATGGTTTTTTGTTTTTATAAAAATCTTTAAAATTTACATTTTTGATATTTTAAATTCCACTCTCCTGTTTTTAATTTCAATTTCATCATAACCAGTTCCTAATGGTTTTGTTCCGCCATATCCTTTTCCTGTTATTCTTTTAGAATTAATACCTTTTTTAATTAAATAATCTTTTACAGCTTTCACTCTATTTTTTGATAATAATAAAAGCAATTCAGGTTTTCCTCTTGTATCTGTATGTCCAGATAGTTCAATTTCCATTTTTGGATATTTTTTCATCAAATTAACAAATCTATCTAACTCAGGATAAGATGATTCTGTTAATTCGGATTTACTCCTTGTGAACTGAATTGTTTGCAGTCCAACAGTTTGACCTACTTCAATTGGAACAAGAAATAGATTTTTCTTTTTCTCTAAGTATTTACCAATTTTCAATAAATCAATTTCTTCATTAATTGCAATAAAATCATCAGCCTCAGCTCTAAATGAATAGTTCTTTCCATATGGTAAAATTATTTTATATGAGCCAGTTCTTGGATTTGACCGAGCTGAGCCAGCAATTTTTCCTGTTTTTAAATCTTCATAAACAATATCTACTCCAATTGGTTTATTCGTTTTTTTATTAAAAACTTTACCAAAAATCAGTACAACAGTCTCTGGTTTAGAATCTTCACTCATTTTTATTTCAAAAATATCCTCATTTCCATAAGATCCTTTTGTTGAAACCAAATATGCATAATCTCCTTTTGCAGAAACAGAATAATATGTGTCCCAATCTGATGAATTTACAGTTGGCCCAAGATTTTTAGGTTTCGACCATTTTGTCCATGTTTCGTCAAGCCTTTTTGTAACAAAAATATCAGCACTTCCATAGCCTGGAAAAGCGTAAGAATAAAAATAAAGGGTTTTATTATCAGAAGCTATAAATGGTGTTCCTTCATTTAAATATGTATTTAAATCTTTCCCCATATTTACAGGTTCAGAATAATTGCCGTTTTGCTTTAAAAAACTGACATACAAGTCTTTATTGCCATAAGAATCATTTCTTTGAACCGACATTATTAACACTTTTTTGTCGGCCGTGGGACAATAACTTTCAAATTCATTATTATTATAAAAATTATCTATTAGCACTTTTTTTGGAATTGTCCATCCATTTAAAGTTCTATTAGAAACAGAAATTCCTTGATCACTCACATAAGCACCTGTACTTGAATACAAACCTTCCAGCAGCAGAGTATTTCCATCAGGCGAAACAGAAATAACTAAATTATCTCCTTCATTATTAATTGGTTTTCCCATTCTTTTCATACTTGTCCAACTGCCATCGCTTTTTTTTTCGGCATACCAAACATCATAAAGCTTTTGGCTACCATAATTTTCGGGATGATTTTGTCTGGCAACATACAATGTTTTACCATCAGGTGAAATTATTGGTGCAATTTCAGAATACATTGAGTTAATACTTTTTCCAAGATTTTTCTTTTTATATTTTTGATTTAAATCTCCAGCAATATCAATTTGCTTTTTGGGATATTCAAGAGTAAAGTTGTCAACAATAACATTCGTTTCTTTACCAACAACAAAACCAAAAAAAGAACCAAAAAAAGGTTCAAATCTATGGTTATAAGCTAAACTTCCGTTAATATAAAAATACATATTTCCCATTAACTTCTTAATAGACAACGTATTATATTCTCCAAAAGGTTTAATTTTACTAAAAGCAGACCATTTTTTCCATTCGAAAAACTCTTCGTTTTTATAACCCCAAATCGCAAACTCGCCATTTGAAGAGATTGTGAAATGATAACTATTCTTCCAGCCATTTGAGCCCCATACTATTCCATAACCACCATCTTCTGCTCCTGAAGTTTGTTTTAATTTTACATCAATATTAAAAGTTTTATCAGTTTCAAAAATAAATTCTTTCCAAAACCTCCAAGAGGCAGAGTTTTTGTAATGATTTAAATAAAAAACTCCATTTAAAACTTTAGAACTTGCGTCTTTAGAATTTTCAATATTCCAATTGTTTGAATTATCGTTAAAATCTTCTATAAATTTGGAATTATTTTGAGCTAAAGTATTTATTCCGAAAAGTAAAATGCTAAGAATCGTAAAAAATCTCATTTTATTGAAAATTTTGTTTTGCATATTCACAAATTTCAGTTTTTTTTATCAAATTTCCAATTTAAAAATTTCAAATAAAAAAAGGCTGATAATTAAATCAACCTTTAAAAAAATACATTTCTTAATTAAAGCTTAACAATTTTGCCATCATCTTTAATTTTATATTTCAGCTCATGCTCTTCAGATTTTACGGTAATTTCACTATTTGCATCGATAAACCCTTTAGTATTAAACTCCTGTCCTGCTTGAGGTCCGGCGCCTATTAACTCATAGCTTGCAAAATCGATATGAGATATCAATTTTCCATTATTATCGAATGTACAAAGAAAATAATATGTAGATCCCATTTCAAATCTAGCATAAATAATAGCACTATAATTATTTGTTTGTAATGGATTATTTACAAAGAAAAAATCGGTATATTCAGCCATTTCTTCTAAATCTGCTTTAGATAAATCTTCAGCTTCGGTTAAATAATTAATTTGCTGATTTAAAGATATTTTTTCATAAACTTCTTCACCTGTCGGATTTTTCTTGTATGGAAGAGATGTTTTAGCAAAATGGCTTAAAAAACTCTTAAAATCGGGATTCAAAACAGGCTTCAGTTCTTCAATTTCTTGTACTTCAACAACATCTTCATTTGTCTTATTTTCAACAACTTGCTGATTTTCTTCAACAATTAAATTATCATTATTACTATTTTCTTCATTTTCATCTGAATTACATGACCAAAAAAGAAAAATTGATACGAAAATCAATAAAAAAATCCTTTCCATAATATTTATTTATTAATTAATAATTACTATTTATTAGTTTATTCGTCTTCCCATGCCTGGGATTTTTCAATTGCTTTAAGCCATCCTTTATACAATTTGTTTATTTCATCATCTGACATTTCCGGTGAAAAAATACGATTAGTTTTTCTTTTTTTAATGATAGAATCTTTTGTCCATAAACCAACAGCAATACCGGCTAAACTTGCTGCGCCTAGAGCCGTAGTTTCAATAATTTCAGGCCTTACAACCTCACATTTTAAAATATCAGACTGAAACTGCATTAAATAATCATTAACCGCAGCTCCTCCATCAACATTAAGCTCAGTTAATTTTATTTTGGAATCTTTACTCATTGCATCCAAAACATCCCTTGTTCTATATGCAATTGATTCTAATGTAGCTGTTACGATATGTTTATCTGTTGTGTTTTGAGTAATTCCGAAAATTGCGCCTCTTGCTTTCATATCCCAATAAGGTGCTCCAAGACCAGAAAAAGCAGGCACTACATATATACAACCTCTTGAATTTAAATTCTTTGCAATCTCAAAAGTTTCAGATGCATTACTAATTAATTTAATACCATCTCTAAGCCATTTAATGGCTGCTCCTGCCATAAATACACTTCCTTCAAGAGCATAAATAATTTCATTATCAATGCCCCAAGCAATTGTGCTTAGTAATCCGAAATCCGATTTTACCGCCTCTGTGCCTGTATTCATTAGCATAAAACAACCTGTGCCATATGTATTTTTAGCCATTCCTTTTTCAAAACATGTTTGCCCGAAAAGCGCAGCTTGTTGGTCGCCTGCTATTCCTGCAATTTGAATTTCAGAACCACCAAATAATTTATTGTCAGTAAAACCATATTTTTCGCTTGATGATTTTACTTCTGGTAATATAAATGAAGGAATTTCAAACAGATTCAATAATTTTTCATCCCATTTTAAAGAATGAATATTGTATAATAAAGTTCGTGATGCATTTGAATAATCAGTAATATGAAGTTTTCCGCCTGTTAGTTTCCAAACAAGCCATGTATCTATTGTTCCAAATAATAATTCGCCATTTTCGGCTTTTTCTTTGGCTCCTTTAACATTATTTAAAATCCAATAAATTTTTGTTGCCGAAAAATATGAATCAACTACAAGTCCTGTATTATTTTTAATGTATTCTTCGTAGCCTTGCTCTTTAATTTTATTGCAAAATGAAGCAGTTCTGTTATCTTGCCAAACAATTGCATTATAAATTGGAATTCCTGTGTTTTTGTCCCAAATTACAGTGGTTTCACGCTGATTAGTAATTCCAATTGCAGCAATTTCTTCAACTGAAATATCACATTTTGTTAATACTTCTAAAGCAACTTTATATTGAGAATTCCAAATTTCTTCTGGATTTTGCTCAACCCATCCGTTTTTTGGATATATTTGATTTAATTCAGTTTGCTCAATTCCAACTATCTCAGTGTTTTCATTAAAAATAACAGCTCTTGAGCTACTTGTTCCCTGATCTAAAGCTAAAATATATTTTTTTGCCATTTTGCAATTATTTTTAAAGATTGAAATTAATATTTTTTTTTCATCAAAACCATAATTAATTAAAACTATTTTAAAATGAAATCAGTAATAATTTTAATTAATTTTTTAGGTTGTTCGGCATGTAGCCAATGCCCCGCATCATCTATTGTTACTATATTTGATTCGATAAATATTGTTTTAATTTTTTCAATATCTTGATTTAAAATATAATCTGAATCTGCACCTCTAACAAACATAGTAGGAATACTAATTTTCATATTGTCAAAATCCTTATAATTAACGCCTTCCATTAATTTTTCGAGATTATTATAAATAGAATTTATATTTAAAGTCCAATAAAATGAATTATCTGCTTTTCGTCTAATATTTTTAAGTAAAAATTGCCTTAATCTTATTTCTTTAATATTTTCTGATAATTTTTCTTCAATATCTTTTCTCTTTTCAATACCTTGAAGATTAACTGCCATAAGTGATTCAATAATTTTCTTATGATTTATTCTTTCAGATTTTTCTGATAATGAAAAAAGATAAGATTTAGGTGCAATATCAATTACTATTAAGTCAATAATTCTTTTCGGATAGCTTTTTGCAAAATGCATAACTGTTTTTCCGCCTAAAGAATGCCCAATTAAAATTACAGAAATCAAATTCTGATTATCCATAAATTCTAGTAAATCAGAAACAAGAATATCATAGTTAAACTCTTCATTATGAGGAGACTTGCCATGATTTCTTTGATCTATAATATAAACTTCGAAATTATTTGAAAGTTCTTTTGCAATATTTAACCAGTTATCAGACGAGCCAAACAATCCATGAACAATAACAATTGGTATTCCTTTACCGAATTTCTGAAAAAATAAATTCATTTCCAATATTAAAAAAATGATGAGTGCTATTGAAGTAATCTCAGATACATTTTTATTGTATTATCTAAGCCAAAATATAAAGCATCAGCAATTAAAGCATGCCCTATTGATACTTCAGACAAATCTTTTACATTTTGGTTAAAATATTTTAAATTATCTAAATTTAGGTCATGCCCTGCATTTATTTCAAGGCCATTATCAATTGCAATTTTAGCAGCTTCAATAAATGGCTTTACAGCTAACTCTCTGTTTTTATGATAATTATCTGCATATGGCTCGGTGTATAATTCAACTCTGTGGGTTCCGGTTTCAACTGCATTGATAATATTAATAGTTTCTGTATCAACAAAAATAGAAGTTCTAATTCCGGCTTTTTTAAAATCAGAGATAATTTCTTTTAAAAAGGATTTATTTTTAACAGTATCCCAACCGGCATTAGAAGTTAAAACATCTGGAGGATCTGGAACAAGCGTAACCTGAGCTGGTTTTACTGATAAAACTAAATCAATAAAATCTTTTGTTGGATAACCTTCAATATTAAATTCTGTAGTTAATATTGGTTTTAAATCTAATACATCCTGATATCTAATATGTCTTTCATCTGGTCTTGGATGAACAGTAATTCCCTGAGCACCAAATCTTTCGCAATCTAAAGCAACTTTTAAAACATCAGGAATGTTTCCTCCTCTTGCATTTCTTAAAGTAGCTATTTTGTTAATATTTACACTTAATTTAGTCATTTTTCGTTAATTATAATAATTTAACTTAGGTTTGTATTTTATTATCTTTTTTCACAAATTTATAAGTATTTTTTTAAGTTAAAGAATTATGCTTGCTAAAGATTTAATATCAGATGTAATTCCAATAATAAAAACCTCTGAAAGTGGCCAAAATGCTTTAAATTGGATGGAAATTTTTAGAATTTCACATTTACCAATCGTAAATAATCGTGATTATCTTGGATTAATATCAGACTCTGATATTTACAATTTTAATAAGGTGGAAGAAGCAATTGGTGGCCATCCTTTATCACTAATAAGGCCACATGTTTTTGATTATCAGCACATTTATGAAGTAATTGAAATTGTTGCCAGACTAAAATTAAGTATAATACCGGTTCTTGACGAAAAAAATCAATATTTAGGCTGTATTTCTATTCAAGACTTAGTTCAACAATTTGCAACACTAAGCTCAGTAATTGACCTGGGTGGAATTATTGTTTTAGAATTAAATGTTAATGATTATTCTTTATCGGAAATTTCGCAAATAGTTGAAAGTAATGATGTTAAAATATTAAGTTTATATATTTCTTCTCATAAAGATTCCACAAAATTAGATTTAACTCTTAAATTAAATACAACCAATTTAGCTGCGGTAATAAAAGCTTTCGAAAGATATGATTATGATATAAAAGCTTCTTTTTTAGATGATGATAATATAGATATGATGTACAATGACAGGTTTGATTCTTTTATGAATTATCTGAATATTTAAGATTTTTCAAAAAACATGAGATTGACAGTAAAAAAATTTACTCTTTTGTACTTATTCATTGTATTTTCTTCTTCTATTTCGAATGCACAAATTATTCCTTCAACAAATAAGATTACATTAGATAATATCAAAAAAGAGTACCCGATAAAATCAATAAAAATAATTGGAAACGATAAAACAAAAAAAATAATAATATTAAGGGAATTATCTTTTAAAGAAAATCAATTAATTGACAGCCTATCTTTGCAGAAAAAGATTGACGAAAGCAAAATAAATTTATTGAAATTACCTTTATTTAATTATGTTTATTTTAATGTTTTAAAATCAGAAGATTATAGTTTTTCGATAATTATTGTTGTTGAAGAAAGATGGTATTTGTGGCCTGAAATAAAAATTATAAATAACGACAGAAACTTTAATATTTGGTGGCAAGAAAAAAATCTGGAAAAACTTGATTATCGTATAGCAATAAAAAAGTACAATGCGCTTGGATTAAACCACATAGTTAGAGCTGAAGTTTCTTTTGGATATACAAAAGAACTAATTTTAGAGTATAAGAATCTATTCTTGGATAAATTCCAAAAGCACTTTATAGATTATAAAGTTTCATATTTTAAGCAAAAACAAGTTTTTTTTCAAACTTATGAAAATAAATTGCAAGCATATACAAGTGATTCTGAAAAAGCTATTTATGGTTTTAATAATAAATTAACTTATACTTACAGACCTGAATTTTATAAAAAACACCAAATTAGTTTGAGTTTTGATAAAATATCAATTCAAGATAGTTTACTGTTATTAAATAATAACTTTTTGGGCGAAAATGTAAACGAAAAAAAGTTTTTCAGTTTAACATACAGATATTTATTTGATAAACGAAATGATAGATCATACCCAACAGAAGGAAGTTGGTTTTCATTTGAGATAAACGAAAAAGGTCTTTTCCCGAATATGTCAAACAATATGCATTTATTAAATTTTATAAGTACTTATAAAATCTTTTACAAACTAAATAATAAATTTTTTGCAGCTAATTCCTTAAGTATTAAAAATTCGTTCGATGGCGAACAACAACCTTACTATTTTCAACAAGCATTAGGATACAAATACTATTTAAGAGGATTTGAATATTATGTTATTGATGGTCAAGACTTTTACTTAATTAAAAACACATTGAAATTTCAACCTTTTCCAAAAAAGATATCATACATAAATTTTATCCCTTTTAAAAAATTTAACAAAATACATTATACATTTTATCTAAATTTGTTTTTTGAATTAGGTTATGTAAATAATAAATACGTAAATAATGAACTTTTAAACACTTTATCAAACAAAATGCTTTATAGCAGTGGGATAGGTTTTGATATATCTACTTATTACGATAAAGTTATTAGATTTGAATATTCAATAAATCAATTTAAAGAATCGGGTTTTTTTATACATTTTATTGCACCAATTTAAACTAATAATTACAGGCAATTTCAGTAAAGTGCTTATAATCAACACGTAACAAACACACATTTATGAAAATAGCAATATACGGAAGAAGCTTTGGAAATGATTTTAATGATTCGATTGTTAATCTTTTTGAAATATTGAAAGCCAACAAAACAGAAATAATCATTTATAAACCTTTTTATGATTTTATCAAAGAAAAAATTGATATTGATTTAGACCAAGTTGTTTTTTTTACCAAACCCAAAGATCTAAAAAAGAATTTTGATGTTTTACTAAGTATAGGTGGTGATGGAACATTTTTAGAAAGCACAATATTTATAAAAGATTCCAAAATTCCCATTGCAGGAATAAACAGCGGAAGATTAGGTTTTTTAGCAAATATTTCAAAAAATGAAATGAAATCGGCATTAGAAAAAATTTTAAAAAAAAGCTATTCATACGAAGAAAGAGATTTAATACAACTCGAAACAGAAAACAATTTATTTGGCGAATATAATTTTGCTTTAAATGAGCTTACAGTACAAAAAAAAGATTCAAGCTCAATGATAATTATACATGTTTATTCAAAAGGGCAATTTTTAAATACATATTGGGCTGATGGACTAATTATCTCAACACCAACAGGTTCCACTGCATATTCTTTAAGTGCAGGAGGACCAATTGTTGTTCCAAACTCTCAAAACTTTATAATTACACCACTGGCACCTCATAATCTCACAATAAGGCCGCTAGTAGTCCCAAATAATCAAGAACTTACACTAAAAGTTGAAGGAAGAGACCAAAATTTTTTAATTTCACTTGATCACAGATATGAAACATTTACTTCATCAACAGAACTTAAAATTAAAAAAGCAAATTTTAAAATAAGAATGCTAAAGCATGATGACAGAACTTTTTTTAGTACTTTAAGAGAAAAATTAATGTGGGGCATTGATAAAAGAAATATTTAATGAAATTTTATCAAATATTTTAAGCCTTTGATAAAAAAGAATTGATAAAAAATAACAAAAAGCTAATAATTACGTATATATTAAATAATATTATTTTAAAAATACTAGAATTTAAAATATTTTTGCAGTGGCAAAATTATTGTTAATAAATTGAAACTGAAATTTCGTATGAAAAAAAACCTTATCCTTTTAAGTTTAATCTTAATCAATTATAATTATTCAATTGCACAAAGATGGAGATCAGAAAGACATTCACTTGTAGGTGGTATTGGAACAACTTTCTTTTTGGGTGATCTTGGTGGCGGCTCAAAAGATGCAGCACATTTTTTTGGTGTTAGAGATTTAGATTTTGTTACAACCAGGCCTCTAATATCAATAAACTACAGATTCAGAATAATTGAACAAGTTGCAGCAAAAGCAGGTTTCACATGGGGAATTTTATCTGCTACAGATGAAGCCTCAGCGTCAATAGGACGAAAACTTAGAAACCTTAGTTTCACATCAAATATTTGGCAATTTAATATACATGGCGAATATTATTTTGTTAAAGAAAAAGATAATCCGAGGTATTCTTTTTCAAGCTTACGAAGTATAAGAAACATAAGTGCATATGCATTTACTGGTTTTTCTGTTTTATATTTTAACCCAAAAGCAAAATTAGATGGGGTTAAATATGCGCTTCAACCACTTGGCACAGAAGGCCAAGGCATTGAAGGAAACCCTCCATTATACAGTAAAATAGCATTAGGTTGGCCAATTGGTTTAGGTGCTAAATACAGCTTAACAAGAAAATTAGCAGTTGGTATAGAAATATCTAATACTTATACTAATTCAGATTATATTGACGATGCACACGATAAATACTACGATAACGGTGCAATTGGAGAAGCTCATGGATCTATTGCCGCAATACTAGCAGATAGACATATCGATGCTGATGGCAACGATCTACCTGCTTATGTTTCAGGAACAGAAAGAAGAGGAAGTCCTAACTTTAACGATGCGTATATTTTTACAACAATAACATTAACATATAAGCTAAAACGATCAAATACAGGTTTGCCTAAGTTCTAAAAGCTAAAAAATGCTTAAAAAATTATTATTATTATTATTATTTATTTTTTACAACTCAACAATTTTTAGTCAAAAGGCAAATGAAATTGGTATTTTTGGTGGTGTATCTTACTATACAGGAGATGTTAATCAAGATAAGCTTTTTAAATCAGTAAGCCCTGCATTTTCTTTTTTATACAAATATGAAATAAATAAAAGATATAACATAAGATTAAATTTGTCTTTTTCAAATTTAACAGGTTCAGATTCAAATGCAGATAATTTATATCAACAAACAAGAAACCACAGTTTTTCAACTGCAATAACAGAGTTTGCATTTTTATTTGAATTTAATTTTTTCCCTTATAAATCAGAAAGCCAATTTGATTATTTTAGTCCTTATGTAGTAAGTGGCATTGGAGTATTTATATCTCCAACAGTTACTGACTTACCTGCAAATCCTGTTATCCCTATTGGAATAGGATTTAAATATGCATTTACAAAAAAGTTAAGTTTATCAGTTGAATGGATGTATAGAAAAACATTTACAGACAAAATAGACCAACTGCTGCCAAATGAATATGAAGGAACTGCTAACTTTCAATCGAAACAAACTTCATATAATGGAAGTAAAGATTGGTATTCATTTGCTGGTATCAGTTTAACTTATAAATTTGCATTCGTAAATAATTCATGTCCGGCATATGGACATTAATCATAAAATATTGTTTTTTAATAATAATTAACAAAATTTAAAGTTTAAGCTATTTACTTTTAGAGTTTTCTTTAAATAGAGTAAAACTTATTTTTTAACTTAATTGATTAGAAATTAAATGGTAATCACTGATCAAATTGATAAAAGCAAATTGCCACAACATATTGCCATAATTATGGATGGAAATGGCAGATGGGCAAAACTGCAAGGTAAAAACAGAGTTTTTGGACACAAACAAGGTGCTAAGGCAGTTAAGGAAATTGTAAGAGCAGCAGGTGAACTTGAAATAAAATTCTTAACTCTTTATGCATTTTCTACTGAAAATTGGAACAGACCAAAATTCGAAGTAGAAGCACTTATGACTTTATTAATTTCAGCAATTAATGAAGAAACCCAAGATTTGATAAAAAATAACGTAAAACTTTTGGCCATTGGAGACCATGAAATATTGCCATCAAAAGTAAAAAAAAAATTATATCAAGCTATTGATGACACTAAAAATAATACTGGCTTAACTTTAACACTAGCATTAAGTTACAGCTCTAAATGGGAGATAATTGAAGCTGTAAAAAAAATTGCATCTCAAGTTAAAAATAACAACTTGGAAATCGATGAAATAACTGCAGAAATTTTCGATAAAAACCTAAGCACATCAGAATTGCCACATCCGGAACTATTAATAAGAACAAGTGGAGAATACAGAATTAGCAATTTTCTACTTTGGCAATTAGCCTATTCCGAGTTATACTTCACAGAAAAACTATGGCCGGATTTTAATAAAGATGAGTTATTTAAAGCTATAATCAACTATCAGCAAAGAGAAAGAAGATTTGGCAAAACTAGTGAGCAAATTACGCATTGATATTCAGAAAAATATCTTACTTTCGCAACATTATTTTTTTAGGTAAGAGATTAAATAAGCAAACAATAGATTAAAACTTGTTTCGTTTCAAAAAACATTAGGAAATTTTTTAAATATGAATAAATTAAAATTACTTGTATTAATTATTTTAGCACAATTTTTAAATTCAAATGTGTTTGGTCAAATAGAATTAGATTATGCAAATGCAAAAACATACAAAATAGCTGAAATAAGTATAACAGGAGTTAGATATTTAAACCATCAAGCTTTAGTTCAATTATCTGGTCTTCAAGTTGGAGATGAAATTAAAATTCCGGGTGAAGAAATCACAAAATCAATGAGAAAACTTTGGAAACAAGGACTCTTTTCAGATGTAAAAATTTCATATACAAAAATAGTTGGTGATTCTATTTATCTTGATATTTATCTTCAAGAGCGACCACGTTTATCAAAAGTTGAATATTCGGGTTTATCAAAATCTCTAATTAAAGATTTTCAAGAGAAAATTGATTTAAAAAGAGGTAGCCAAGTAACAGATTATGTTATAAATAAAGTTAAAACAACAATTAAAAATCACTTTGTCAGTAAAGGATTCTTTTACACTAAAGTTACAACTGTAATTAAAGACGATTCTACTTTACAAAATGCTGTTATTTTGTATGTTAATGTAGAAAAAAGTAAAAAAGTTAGAATTAAAAAAATAAAATTTGTTGGCAATACAGTTTTTGAAGAAAAAAAACTAAAGAAATTTTTAAAAAATACCAAAGAAAGAAGATGGTATGGTTTATTTAAACCATCAAAGTACATTCCCGAAAAATATAAAGACAATAAAATACAACTAGTTTCAAAACTTTATGGAAAAGGGTATCGCGATGCCAAAATTATTAGCGACACTTTAATAAATAATGATGATAATACAATATCATTAACACTTAATATTGAAGAAGGAAGAAAATTCTATTTTAGAAATATTACTTGGGTTGGAAATAAAAAGTTTAGTTCAGAACAATTAACAAAAGTTCTAAAAATTAAAAAAGGTGATATTTATGATCAATCTGTTTTAGACAAAAGATTGAATATAGATGAAGATGCTGTTGGAAATTTATATATGAATGACGGATATTTATTTTTCAGCATTTCTCCTGTTGAAATTCAGATAGTGAATGACTCTATTGACTTGGAAATGAGACTTTATGAAGGTCCTCAGGCAAGAATAAAAAATGTTATAATAACCGGAAACACGAGAACAAACGATCATGTTATAAGACGAGAAATCAGAACTTTTCCGGGCGAACTTTTCA
Source organism: Bacteroidales bacterium (assembly GCA_016937695.1). Taxonomy (GTDB): domain Bacteria; phylum Bacteroidota; class Bacteroidia; order Bacteroidales; family NBLH01; genus NBLH01. The sequence continues at coordinate 16,394 of JAFGWC010000132.1, read as the reverse complement.
GTAGAGAAGATGTTATAAGAACTATTCGAGAATTGGCACAACTAGGACACTTTGATCCTGAACAGATAATACCAACACCAAGACCAAACCCTGAAGACGGAACAGTTGATTTAGAATATTCTCTTGTAGAAAAAGCAAACGACCAAATTGAATTGTCTGGAGGCTGGGGTGCAGGAATGATAGTTGGTACATTAGGCCTTAGATTTAACAATTTCTCTACAAAAAACTTTTTTGAGAAAAAAGCTTGGCAACCTTTACCAACAGGTGATGGACAACAATTAAGTATAAGAGCACAAACAAATGGTGTTAGATATCAATCGTACAGCGCTACATTTGTAGAACCATGGCTTGGCGGAAGAAAACCAAATTCATTATCGATATCTGTAAATCATACTATACAATCTGCTTCAAGCTATGATTATTATGCAAATACGCTTGACAGATATATGAAAGTAACAGGTGGTTCAGTTGGTTTCGGTAGAAGATTAAAATGGCCTGATGATTATTTTACATTATATAATGAAGTAAGCTTTAGACATTATACATTTGTGGATTATGAAATATTTGAAAATCTTGCTAATGGAATTGCCAAACAACTAGCATTTAATACTGTTTTTTCAAGAAGTTCTATCGATAACCCATTATATGGTAGAACTGGTTCAAGTTTTTCTCTTGGATTAGAATTTACACTGCCGATATCTTTATGGAATAATAAAGATTACAGCACAATGACAACAGCTGACAAATATGAATGGTTAGAATATCATAAATGGACATTTAAAGCATCATGGTTTACTCAATTAATAGGCAAATTAGTACTTAATACAAAAGCAGAATATGGTTTTGTAGGATATTATAATGAAAAAATTGGTCAAGCACCAACAGAAGGTTATGAAATAGGTGGTGATGGAATGGGATATTATGTGTATGGCAAAACCATTATTGGACTAAGAGGTTATGAAAATGGTTCGGTAACACCAACCGAAGGTGGAAATTTATATAATAAATTTTCAGCTGAGTTGAGATATCTTATAACTCACAGTCAATCAGCCACAATTTACGCACTTTCTTTTGTTGAAGCAGGAAATGCTTTTGATAAATTTTCAAATTATAACCCTTTTAAGCTTTATCGTTCAAGTGGAGTTGGTGTTAGAGTATTTTTACCAATGCTTGGTTTAATTGGTATTGATTGGGCATATGGCTTTGATGAAATACCTGGAAGACCTGACAATAATGGTGGAAGATTCCACTTTATATTGGGACAGCAGTTTTAAAAATTATAGCTTATAAATTAAAAATCTATACTATGAAAAAGCTAATTATAACGATATTTATTTTTCTCTTTACGGCTCAATTTGGTTTTGCTCAAAGATTTGCATATGTAGATTCAGAATATATTTTAAATAAAATTCCGGCATATAAAGAAGCTTTAGCAAAATTGGATTTATTATCTGAACAATGGGAAAAAGAGCTTAAAGCAAAATACGATATGGTTGAATTAAAATATAAGGAATTTCAAAATGAAAAGGTTCTGCTATCTCAAGAAATGAGAATAAAAAAAGAAGAAGAAATAGTTCAACTTGAAAAAGAAGCAAATGATTTAAAAAAGAAATATTTTGGATTTGAAGGCGAATTATTCAAAAAAAGAGAAGAATTTATAAAACCAATTCAAGAAGAAATTTATAATGCAATATTAAAACTTGCCGAAGAAGGAAATTATGCAATAATTTTTGATTCGGCTAGTGGAGCAACAATGTTGTATACTGATCAAAAATACGATAAAAGTGATGAAGTATTAAAAGAATTAGGTTATTAAGATTAATTTATATATTTGTTAAAATTTTTAAAAGAAATAATTATGAAAGGTACAACTAAAATTTTAGCTGTTTTGTTATTTATATTTGCAGCTATACAAGTTAATGCTCAAAATGCATATAAATTTGGACATATTGATTCTCAAAAATTATTACAATCATTACCTGAAAGTGCTGAAGCACAAAAAGCTCTTGAAGCTGAAGGAAAATCAATACAAGACCAGTTAGAAACAATGCAAGTTGAATATAACAACAAAGTTAATGACTACGTTGAAAATGATAAATTACCTGTTGGAGAAGCAAAAAAATGGTCAAATATAGTAAAATCTGATAAAGAAAAAGAAATTCAAAACCTTGGAAAAAGAGTACAAGAATTTCAAATGACTGCTCAAGAACAAATTCAAAATAAAAGAGCTGAGCTTTTTAAGCCTATCCTTGAAAAGGTAGATAAAGCTATTAAAGATGTTGCAAGCGAAAACAAATTCACATATATTTTTGACATTTCTGTTTTATTATATCATTCTGACGATAGTATTGATATTACATCGATGGTAAAAGCGAAACTAACTGTGAAATAGATATATTTTTTGACTGTTAATAAAATTTAAAGCCCTGTGTTTAAATAAAGGGCTTTTTTTTATATTAATTTTAAATGGATAAATTAAATAACAAAGCAATTGGTGTTTTTGACTCCGGATATGGAGGATTATCTGTTTTAAAAGAGATCATAAAGCTGATGCCTGATTATGATTTTAATTATTTAGGCGATAATGCTCGTACACCATATGGAAATAGGTCGTTTGAAGCTGTTTACACCTACACATTACAATCTGTAAAAAAATTATTCGAACTTGGCTCTGAGCTTGTTATTTTAGCATGTAATACTGCATCAGCAAAAGCTTTAAGAACAATACAACAAGAATATTTACCAACACTAAATCAGCCTTGGAAAAGAGTTCTTGGAGTAATAAGACCAAGTGTTGAAATTATTGGAAAATACACGAATTCATCGCATGTTGGTGTTTTAGGAACAAGAGGAACTGTTGCCTCAAATTCATATCCTCTCGAAATACATAAAATTTATCCTGAAATCACTGTCCAGCAAGAAGCTTGTCCGATGTGGGTGGCTTTAGTTGAAAATAATGAGTTTAATAATGATGGAGCCGATTATTTTATAGAGAACAACATCATTAATATCTTAAGCCTTGATAATCAAATAGATACACTTATACTTGGTTGTACTCATTATCCTTTATTGATTGAAAAAATAAAAAAATACACTCCTAAACATATATCAATTTTATCGCAAGGAGAAATTGTAGCAAACAGCTTAAAAGATTATCTGAACAGACATCCGGAAATGGATGCAATGTGCTCAAAAAATTCAATCCATAAATTTTATACAACAGATTCGCCAAAATTATTTAAAGAATTTGGTAGTATTTTTTGTGATAAAATAAATAATGTGAAACAAATTGAACTGTAAAATAAAAAAAGCTGTTTAGAAAAAATATTTTCACAACAGCTTTAAAATATTATTAAATAGAATAATTTTAAATCTCAAACCAGCTATTAAAATCACTCATAGTTTTCTTTTCAATATTTCTGTTAAAATACTCTCCAACTATTTTATCAAAATAATAATCTTTTTGCCATTCTTCTATATTCTCTACCAACTGTTTTAATGCATCAATAATGTAATAAACCTCATTATTACTCATTGTTGGATGAATTGACATTCTGACCCAACCCGGTTTTTCGGTTAAATCGCCACTATTTATTTTTTTGGTTATTTCATTAGATTTTTCTTTGTCAACATTTAGTAAAAAATGCCCGTAAGTTCCTGCACATGAACAACCTCCACGAAATTGAACCCCAAACTTATCATTCATTAATTTAACAATTAAATTATGATGAACACCTTCAATATAGAAAGAGATTACTCCTAATCTATCTCTATTTTCAGAGGATAAAATATGTAATTTATCTATTTTGTCAAATTCAGGAAAAATGATATCTAAAATCTCTTTTTCTCTATTGTGAATATTTTTAACACCCATTTTTTCTTTAAGCTTTAAAGTTAAAGCTACTCTAAAAGTTTGAATAAATGCAGGAGTTCCGCCGTCTTCTTTGGCTTCAATATCACTAACATATTCAAATTCGTTCCAACGATTTGTCCATGCAACTGTTCCACCTCCCGGATTATCGGGTGCTTTGTTTTTGTATAGAGAAGAGTTAAAAACCAAAACACCTGCACTTCCTGGTCCGCCAAGAGCTTTATGAGGCGAGAAAAATATTGCATCTAATTGTTCCATAGAATCTTCCGGATGCATATTGATATCAACATATGGTGCAGAAGCAGCAAAATCGATAAAGCAATATCCTCCATTTTCATGCATAATTCTGGCTAATTTGTATATTGGCGGCATTAGTCCGGTTACGTTTGAACATGCCGAAAAGCTACCAATTTTAATTTTTCGGTCTTTATATTTCTGTAATTCCGCTTCTAGATTATCAGGAATAACTCTCATTGATAAAGAAGGCTCAAGAACAACTACATCAGCAATAGTTTCTAACCAAGAAGTTTGATTTGAATGATGTTCCATATGAGTAATAAAAACCACAGGTCGTTCATTATCAGGCAGTTTTGACATTTTGCAAAGTTCCTGAGCTTGTTCAGGAACGCGTAATCCTAAAATTCGTTGAAATTTATTTACCACTCCTGTCATTCCTGCTCCAGCAGTAATTAAAATATCTTTTTCGTTTGCATTTACATGGTCTTTTATTATTTTATGTGCCAAATGATAAGCTAAAGTCATTGCAACGCCAGTTTCGCTGGCTTCTGAATGAGTATTTCCAACAAAAGGCCCGAAAACCTCTTTAATTTTGTCTTCTATTGGTGCATAAAGCCTTCCGCTTGCAATCCAATCTGCATAAATAATTTTTTTTGTTCCGTATGGAGATTCAAAAGTTGAATCAATACCGACTATATTTTTTCTGAATTGTTCAAAATACTTTTCTAAAGATTCCATAAATTTATTTTTTCATTATTTAACTAATAATCAATAGTTTAGATTTATGCAGTTTTGTATTTTTATAATTTGATTTTATAAAAAAAGGGATTTTATTAATCCCTGTTAGAAAGCAACGATAAAAGTTTTAGTATTTCAAAATACAACCAAACTAATGTAACCAAAAGCCCAAATGCACCATACCATTCCATAACTTTAGGTGCTCCTGTTTTAGAAAGCTTTTCAATCATATCAAAATCAAGAATTAGATTTAAAGCGGCTACACCAACTATAACTAGCTGAATTCCAATACCTAATAAACCCATGTTTGCAAGTGAAACTCCGCCGCCAAAAAAACCTAAAATCAGATTTAAAATATAAAAAATTGCAATTCCGCCTGTTGCAGCAATAATTCCTTTTTGGAATTTAGGTGTTGCTTTAATTAAACCGGAACGATATGCAAAAAGCATTGCAAAAGCAACTCCGAATGTTAAACCAACAGCCTGAAAAACAATTCCTGAAAACATTGCATTAAAATATGCAGAAACACTTCCTAAAAATAATCCTTCGAAAATTGCGTAAAAAGGAGTTGTAATATGTGCCCATTCTGATTTAAAAACTGTTACCATTGCTAAAATAAATCCAACTATGGCACCAACCATACCTATGCCCATTCCAAAATTGTATTTCCAAGTAAAATATGCTGAAAGCATTACAAGCAATAAACTTAATATAGTTTTATTAACTGTTCCGTTTATCGTCATTTGTCCAACATCAGAAGTATTGTAAACTCTTGATAAAGCATTTTTGCTTAATGCAGGATTTGATGATTGTCCTATTCTCATATCTGTTTTTTTTATTTGTTTATTAAAAAATAAACGACTTCTTCTTTAAGCCAAGCCGCAGACTTGTATCCCTTTTCATTAATTTTTGTGATAAAATCTAAAACCAATTTTTCAAAATTTTCATCCTTTTTACCGATTTGCAAAAGAGCTTTAGATAAACTCCTAACTATAAGCATGTTATCTTCTTTAGCTATTTCATCAAAAATATCAAAAAACTTTAATATTTCTTCATTATTAATATTATTTTTAGTTTTTAAAATTCGGGAAATTAATATTAATCCGGTTATTTTATAATATTTATTTGGGTTTGATAACCAATTTTTTATTTCTGATAATATTCCTTCAACTTTTTCGAATAAATTATAACAAGCTTGCTCTGCCAGTTCAATATTATTGATGTTTTCAAGAATTGTTTTTATTCTTTGTTCCGTAATATTTTCAGGATTATCTATCATAAGAGAAAGAATTTTTGCTTCTCTGATATTTTGTTTCCATAAAAACTCGGCAAAAACACTATCATTTTTATAATCTTTTGCCATCTCGGCTAATTCAGATAAAGCAACGCCATGATTTTTTTGGTAAATTAATCCAAACCGAATCATGCTTTCAACTGCAGGTCCATTTTCTCTGGTTCTGAATCTTTTTTTTAATTCTTTATATTTTAAAGCAACTTCGTCCATTATTTTTTTGTCGTATATTTGAAGATTATAACAAAAATAGCATTTTTTAGCTTAGTGAAAAATTTGATTATTCCTTTTTAGCTTATTTTAACAATACGATTCGCAAGTCATCGTATCAATCAATTAATTAACAGTAGAATATCTGCAAGTTTTCTACACTTTTTTTAAACAATTGATACGATGACTATCAGTTCTTTTAAGTATATATTATTAATACAAATATTTTTTATTAAAAACAAACACATAAATAACTAATATTAAGCAATTTACTAAAAATAAGAAGACTATGAGAAAGTTTATTTATTATTTCGGCATTTTAATTTTTTTCGGATTATTATTAATTTCTTGCAACAAAAATAATGATGACGAAGCATCAAAACTTGCAATTATTTTTAATCACAGTAATATTGATATTTCGAATATTCCGTCAGATTGGATAAATACTGCAAAAGAAAATTTGCATATTGCATATGGACATACATCGCACGGCTCGCAAATTATTGATGGCATGACAGGTTTAATGAATTGGAAAGGTGATTTATACAAATGGACAAATGGCGATACAGAAGGCGCGCTTGATATAAGAGACGGAGTAATTGCAGGCGATTTAGGACATAATGGTGATTTGGCTTGGGAAAGTACAACTCGCTCATATCTTGACGATTACAGAAATGAGGATATTAATGTTATAATTTGGTCGTGGTGTGGCGGAGTTTCTGACAATACAGAAGGCGGAATAAACATTTATTTGAATGCAATGGATAAGTTGGAAAAAGATTATCCTGATGTAAAATTTGTTTACATGACCGGACATCTTGACGGAACAGGCTTAGAAGGCAATTTACACATCAGAAATGAACAAATAAGAAACTTTTGTAAAACTAACAATAAAATTTTATATGATTTTGCCGATATTGAATCGTATGATCCTGATGGCAATTATTATCTTGATAAATATGCAAACGATGGATGTTATTACGACTCTGACTCAAATGGAAGTTTAAATGCAAATTGGGCTATTAATTGGCAAAACAGTCATACATTAAATGTTGATTGGTATAATTGCAACACTGCACACAGTGAGCCTATAAACGGAAATATGAAAGCTTATGCTGCTTGGTATTTATGGACAAGATTAGCCGGTTGGGATGGAAATTAAAAAATCTAAATTAAAAATTAATATTTTTTTAATTTAGATTTAAAAGGCATTTTGTTAAACACTAACATGTAAATAACTGATATTGTTATATTTAGCGATAAAATTAAAATTGGATACATATAAAAAAATGCTGCAAAAATTAACATTAAAATATTAATTGAAACAAAAATTAAAAGTGCATAATTTAACCAAATATGCACTTTTTTGGTTAAAAGCATTAAATTTTCAATTTCATTAATTTTACTTTCAGGTAAACTTAAATAATTTTCATTATTTTCATCTGAAGCCGTATTATCAGCAATATGGAAAGTTAAATCGGCTTGAGAAATAAGAGTTTTATTTTTTGTAAAAAAAGCTGTTGGTGCTTTAGAATTTAATTTATTTAAAATGTCTTTTTCCTGTTCAACATCTTCGCAAAAATATGTTTTATCAAATTCGACAACATCTGAATTAAAATTAATTTTATCATCATTATTTAATAAAACTGTATTTCCATATTTATTTAAAATATTAACAATCAGCAAATTATTTGTGTTTGTTTTTTCAAAAACATTAAATTTGCCGGCAATAATTTTATTTTTTAAAAGGTAAAAAGTATGTGTATTTTTAACTTCTGAAAATTCTTTTATAAATGAATAAAATCCCAGAATATACTCATTTTCATTTTTATCGTTTACAATTATTCCCTCATTATTTTTTATAATTATCTCTAAATCAATAATATCTGCTTGGTTTTCCATTTCGCTTTCAATAATTTCAAAAAAATTGCTTTGCCAAAGCTTAAATAAAGAAGCAGCAATATTTAAAACAGTTTCGCGCTTTTGAGTATGCCTTTGAATAAAATTATCTAAAATATATTCGCCGCTTCCAATTAGTTTTTTTCTTGAAAAAACAAATGTTTTAATTTGAAAAATTTTTAATAAAAAAAAAGAGTTTGCATTTATATTTAATTGATTTAAAGCTAATTGCAGATTATTATTAAATATTTGCAACAGTCTTTTATTAAAAAAAGGATTAATTGCAAATAAAAAACTTGATGAGTATAAAATTATTTGTTTATTATCAAATTCGCTTTTTTTTAAAATAATAAAAATTGAAATAAATGAAATTGAGAATAAAATAATAATATAATTCCACTTAAAAATTGATTTATCAGGAAATTTTATTTTTTTATTGTATTTAATATTTTTAAATATTAAATATTGGATAAAAATATAAATTGTAAAAACTGAATTAAGATAAATAATATCAGGATTATCGAATTTAAAATAAAAAAAAATGTATTGAGAATAATAATATAGAAAAAAAGCAACTAAAAAGCTTAAATATCTAGGAAAAACTTTGCTAAAAATATCTTTAAAAGTATTAATCAGTAAAAAAACTACAAGGTATATTTCAATAATTACAATTAAATAAAAGCTATTAGTTTCAATAAAATTGATATTAGGAAAAAGCAGAAGAACTAGAAGATAAACAGCTAATAATGAGAATATTGCGTTTAAAATGAATTCTAAAATATTTTTGATTTTTTTAAATTTCATCAATGGTTTTTATTTTTTAATATTACTGCATCCAAGTATCAGGATTTTTGCGCCATTGTTTTAAAGTTTCAATATCTGTTTCCTTTATATATTTGGTTTCCAGAGCTATATCAATTAAAATTTGATAATTTGTAAGCGTTTCAAGTTTACAGTTTGCTTTATTAAAATTATTTTCTGCCATTTCAAATCCATAACTGAAAATTGCCAGCATTCCTAAAACTTCGGCGCCTTTTTCACGAATAGTTTCAACAGCTTTTAAGCTGCTGCCGCCTGTAGAAACTAAATCTTCAATAACAACAACTTTTTGATTTGCTTCTAAAACTCCTTCTATAATATTGGTTAATCCGTGTTTTTTTGAGGAATCTCTTACATATACAAAAGGTATATCTAAAATATCGGCAACTAACATACCATGAGCAATAGCTCCTGTTGCAACTCCTGCAATAACATCGGGCATACCAAATTCTTCAATAAGCATATCAGCAAAAGCGTTTTTCACAATTTCTCTTATTTTTGGATATGATAAAATTTTACGATTATCGCAATAAATAGGTGATTTCCAACCAGATGCCCAAGTAAACGGATTTGCAGGATTGAGTTTTATTGCATTAATTTGCAAAAGCTCCTGCGCAATTATTTTTTCAATATTATTCATAATAAAATGTATAAAATTTTTTTTGAAGATAGGCTTATTATCATTGGTTCCAAAATGAATTTTAATGAATTTAAAGCCAACAGCATTTATTTTTGTTACAAAAATAAAAAGTCATTTAACAAAGTGATTAAAGAATTTAAAAAAAATACAGAAATAAAATTTCTACATATCTTTTCGAAACAAGACAAAAAGATTTTTGATATTTTAAAATCAAAATTTAAACATATTGATGCAGCCGGAGGACTTGTTATTAATAAAAAATCGCAAATTTTAGTAATAAAAAGAAATGGAACTTGGGATTTACCAAAAGGCAAAGTAGAAAAAAAAGAAAAATTAAAAATAGCTGCAATTCGAGAAGTTGAAGAAGAATGCGGAATTTCAGATTTAGAAATATTAAAAAAAACTACTAAAACTTATCACACTTATATTTTAAAAGGAAAAGAATATCTAAAAACAACTCATTGGTATTTAATGAATTACAAAGGAATAGAAAATTTAATTCCACAAACTGAAGAAAATATTACAGAAGTAAAATGGGTTGATATTGATAAATTAGATGAAATTTTATTGAACACTTACAGTAATTTAATTGAACTTTTTGAATATGCAAAAAATAACAAATTTGAATAAATTAAGAGTTTAAGAATTTAAGAATAAATATTTTTTGAAATTTCAACAAACTCACTCATTATCATAGCAGTAGCGCCCCAAATAATTTGATTTTCAATTTCATAAAATGGCGTTTTAATATTTTGGCCTCTTACTGTAATAGCGCCAAATTTAATATTTTCATGTTTAAAAAATTCTTTTAGAGGAACAGTAAAAACTCTTTCAACTTCTCTTTTATTAATAACAAATCTTGGTTCGGATGTACAAAATCCAACAGTTGGATAAACATTATAATTACTAACTGGAATATATAAATTTGTAAGAGTTCCGATTACTTCAACAGCATTTTTATCAATACCGATTTCTTCATTAGCTTCTCTAAGCGAAGTTTCAATAATATTGATGTCAGTTTTTTCAAATTTACCACCAGGAAAAGCAATTTGTCCGCTATGAATTCCTTCATCTTCTGCTCTTTTAATAAAAGTCATATATAGCTCATTATCAGAATAATGCAGTAATAAAAGAACTCCTCCCCTTTTTGCAAATTTCGGATTTGGATTATAATTATTCAACCTTTCCTTAGGCGCCATTTTAGCTTGCAAATGTAATCCCGGTAAAGGTTTTAAAAGTTCAGCTTTTAATTTTTCAATAATAATATTATTCATTTTATAAACTTGTAAAACTTTTTTATTTTTAGTATTTTTCTCAAATTAAAATAGCGTATTATCTTGAATATAAGATAATTAATACAAATAGAAATTTGCAATTTTAATAATGCATTATGTAAACTTAATTGCTTTTACAGGACTTATTTTGGCAATAATGATTGAAGGTATAATTAGCATTAAAGTTGTAATAAATAAAGTGCCAGTATTTAATAAAAGCAAGTGTGTGATTTTTAAGTTAATTGGCACATTATCAATATAATATGATGCAGGATCTAATTTAAAAATATGGAAATAATATTGCAAAAGGCATAAAGTAATTCCTATTAAATTACCCCAAAACAAACCTTTTCCGATAAGAAAAGAAGCATAATAAATAAATATTTTTCTAATGCTGAAATTTTTAGCTCCAAGCGCTTTTAAAATTCCAATCATATTTGTTCTTTCCAAAATAATAACCAAAAGTCCTGAAATCATATTAAAACCGCCAACTAAAAGCATTAATCCTAAAATAATCCAAACATTTGTATCAGATAATTTAAGCCAATCGAATATTTGTTGGTAGTTTTCTCTGATATTTTTAACTTTTAACTGATCTTCGTTTTCGTCATAAATTGTTCCAACAATATCGAAAACTTCTGATGTCATTTTCTCTAAATTATCAAAATCGTCTATAATTATCTCAAAGCCACTAACTTGGTTATTTGACCAATCGTTCAATTTTTGAACATGAGCAATATCGGTAATTATAAAAGTTTTGTCAAATTCTTCAATTCCGGTGTTATAAATTCCGCTAATTTCAAAACGCCTGCTTTTAACAGGTTTTTGTACAAAATACATAAAAAGTGGATCGCCAACTTTAAGTTTTAAAAGCGAAGCTATATATTTAGAAATTAATACTTTATCCGTTTTTAAATTTTTATCTACAATAAAATTTTCGCCTTCAATAATGTTATTTTTAAAAAAACTCCAGTCGTATTCATAGCCAATTCCTTTTAAAACAACTCCTTGAATATCTTCTTTAGTTTTTATAATTCCGGCTTTTACAGCAAAAGTTTGTATATGTTTTATTCCTTCAACACTCTCTATATCAGGATAAAAGCTTTGATTTTTTTTTATTGGTGCTGTTTCATAGCTTAAATTACTATCGTAATTTGTAATAATTATATGAGAGCCAAATCCAACAACTTTTCTTCTTACTTCTTGTTTAAATCCGGTAACAATTGCAATTGATAAAATCATAATAATCATACCTAAAGCAATACCAATAATTGCAATTTTAATTACAGAATTTGAAATTGCATTTTTATTTTCTTTCGAAATAAATAGTCGTTTTGCTATAAAAAGTTCGGTATTCAAATTTTTTCTTATTTTAAAATCAAATAAAAACTGTTGCAAGTTACATGGTGCATATTATGTAATAAAAATGCATTATACAACTTGCAACAATCTGACAAATAACAACTTACAATTTACTATACTCTTCCCGGATAAACTTTTAAAGCTTCTTCAAGTATTCTAACAGCTTTTTTTAAATCATCAATTTTTAAAACATAAGCTATACGAGCTTCATTTTTTCCAAGGCCTTTTGTAGCATAAAAGCCATTTGCGGGCGCAAGCATAACAGTTTCATTATTATAATCGAAATCCACTAAAAGCCATTTGCAAAAATCTTCAGCATCTTTAACAGGCAATTGAATTATTGAATAAAAAGCACCTTTTGGCATTGGTGCAAAAACACCATCAATTTTATTTAAAGCCTCAATTACAAAATTTCTGCGTTCGATATATTCATTATAAACATTAACGAAATATTCTTTTGGCGTTTGAAGAGCAGCTTCGCCTGCTAATTGCCCGATAGAAGGCGGACTTAAACGAGCTTGTGCATATTTCATCGCAGAATCGTAAACTTGTTTGTTTTTTGTTACTAAAGCTCCTGTTCGAACTCCGCACATGCTGTATCTTTTTGATACAGAATCGAATAGCACAACATTTTGTTCTAAACCTTTAATTTTTAAAACAGAAAAATGCTCCATTCCATCGTAAACAAATTCACGATATACCTCATCGGCAAAAATGTATAAATCGTGCTTTAAAACAATTTCTTTTAATTGATATAATTCTTCTTTTGAATACAAATATCCTGTCGGATTATTAGGATTACAAATAATTATAGCTTTTGTTTTTTTGGTAATTACTTTTTCAAATTCAGAAATTGGCGGAAGTGCAAATCCATCTTCAATATTAGATGTAATTGGAACAACATTTACTCCGGCTTCATTAGCAAAACCGCTATAATTAGTATAATATGGTTCAGGCACAATAATTTCATCACCTTGATTCATGCAAGCAAGCATTGCAAAAATTATAGCTTCAGAACCACCAGTTGTAATAATAATTTCATTAGAACTTATATCAATTCCCAAATTTTTATAATATTGAGCCATTCCTTTTCTATAACTCTCATTTCCAGCAGAATGGCTATATTCTATAACTCCTTCTTTATAATTTTTTATAGCATCTAATGCTACTTTAGGAGTTGGAATATCTGGTTGACCAATATTTAAATGATAAACCTTTTTGCCTTTTCTTTTTGCTTCTTCGGCAAACGGCACTAATTTTCTAATTGGTGAGGCCGGCATTTCTTTACCTCTTATCGATAAGTTTGGCATAATTGTAAAAATTAATATTAATTTATGTTTTTTTAATCTGTTACTTTAACTTCGCCTTGTATTGTAATTGTTACAGGCGAATTTATAGCATTCGAATATACTTTTATTGTTTTTGTAAACTGTCCAATTCTACTCGAATCGTATTTAACTTTAATAATTCCGCTTTTATTTCTATTTAGAGGTTCTTTTTCCCAAGTAGGAACTGTACAACCACATGAAGATTCAACTTTTGTTATAACTAAAGGGATTTTTCCGGTGTTTTTAAAAACAAAATCAAATGATGCATCAGTTTTGTACCAAACAGTTTTAAAATTATGGAAAGTCTCTTTAAATGTCATTTCTGCAATTTTCTTGTCTTTTTGAGAAAAAGCTGTAAATGACAATAAAATCAGCAAAATAGTTATATACTTTTTCATTTTTTTGATAATTTTAAATAACTACAAAGAAAAAGGTATGTGCAATTGTTTATTTATTTTGTTACAAAAATAGTTTTTTATAAGTAATTTTGTACAAATTTTGAGATTTTATAATAATTATTAACAATTAAAACCGAATTATTTAATTAATATTTTTAACTAATTATGCTGATTTTAAAAAGAACAATTTTATTTTTTATTTTTATTTTATTAAGTCAAATAATTAATTCTCAGGTTGTTAACATAGAAAAAAAGAGAAAATCAAATACCGATGGATTTACAGGTAAGGTTGATTTGTCTTTTTTTATTACCGATATTGGAAAACAAATTTTACAATTAACCAACGATATTGACCTTCAATACAAAAAAGGCGCAAATACTATTTTGCTAATCAATAATATTGGATTAATGATTGTTGATGATGAAACGCTTTTAAACAATGGATTCCAACATTTAAGATATAATTACACTGTAAAGGACAGTAGTTTTTTCACGCTTGAAGCATTTTTACAACATCAATATAATCCTGTAAAATTATTATCTCAAAGATTTTTAATTGGCGGCGGTCCGCGTTTTAGAATTGTAAATTCAGAAAAAATTTCTTTTTTTTTAGGAGCACTTTCAATGTGGGAATACGAAAAATTGTCAGACAGTCTTGAAACGTCGAGTAGAAAATTAAGATTTGATAATTATATGTCGTTAAGCATCAGATTAACCGAGAATATCGAATTTTCAAATATTACTTATTATCAACCAAACTATAATAATTTACTTGATTACAGAATATCTTCAGAATCTGCAATGAAATTTAAAATAACGAACGCGTTAAATTTTGGCTTTAGTTTTGAAACAACATACGATTCAAATCCGCCTGAAGATGTTCAGGACTTATTCTATTATCTTAAAAATAGTTTAAGCTATTCTTTTTAAAGTATATTTTACATTATGAATATTTTGAATTTATAATTACATTTATAATCAAAAAGAATCAGTAAATCTAAATTATTGAAATGTCGTTTTTCGGAAAAAATATAAAAAAAATAAGAGCTGCCAAAAAGCTTAGTCAAACAGCTTTTGCAGATTTATTTAGGCTTAAAAGAGCAAGCATTGGAGCTTATGAAGAAGGACGAGCAGAAGCCAAAATTGATACAATTATAGAAATAGCAAATTACTTTAAACTAACTCTTAATCAATTACTTACAAAAGAACTTACACTTAACGAAATTTATCGTATCAGTAGTTTTACTAATGAAAACTTAAGCACTATTAGTAATAAAATTCCATTTGTAAAAAATATAAATTTTGCAGATTATATTATTAAAAATAATGATGAAAATTTTTTAAAATCATTAGAAAAAATTATTCTTCCTGATAATAAAAAAAAACTTATTGCTTTTGAATATATTGGCGATAAAATGGCAAATTTTCAATCAGGAATTAAACATGGTGATATTTTAATTTGCGAAAATATTTTGCTGGAAAATATTGATAAAATTGCTGAGAATACAATAATTGTTGCTGTTTCAAAACAAGATATTTTAATTGGAAGATTTACATATAATAATAAAACTTTAAAAATAAATTACGATAATCCTGCTTATTCTTCAAACCAAATTAAAATTGAAAAAATAAATAAACTTTTTTTAGCAAAAAAGATAATCTCGAATTTGTAATTATCTAATAATAAACATATTATCATTTATATATGCTATAATTTAGTTTTTCTGTGATATTTTAAATATTTGCATTGCTTGTTTTTTTGTAAGTAATTAGTATATTGGCAATTAGAGATTAATGATGTTAGAGTCTATTTTTAATTTCTAATTGCATGATAATTAATGCAAAACAAATAATATTTGTAATCACAGCTATTTTAAACTAGAGCCTTTATATACTACATGCTCAAATAAAAGCGATTGCATAATTTTTCGATTTCATTTTTTTTAGCAATCGAATTAATCCAGTTTTCAGGAATTGAGTCAAAACCATAATAAATACCTGCTAATCCACCAACAATTGCAGCAATTGTATCGGTATCTTCACCTAAATTAACAGCATTCAAAACAGTTGATTTATAATCATCATTTTTAAAAAAACACCATAAAGCAGCTTCAAGACTATCAATCACATATCCAGAAGATAATATGTCATCTTCCTGTAAATCATATATTTCGCCACTTAAAATTCTATCGAAAAACGTTTTCTCATAAATATACTTTTCATTGCTATCGAAAAAAGCATTAACAGTATGATTAGTAATATAATAAGCATTTAATTTTTCTTCGCCTTTAATAATAGAAATTGCATATTCTACATAATAAAAACAC
>JAFGWC010000131.1 GCA_016937695.1 Bacteroidales bacterium | reverse complement strand
CGTTACAGCCAATTTTAAAAATGCGATTATCGAAAATAAACTTTATCTTTGTAAAAGATAAAATAATTATAAAATGATAGATACAATAAAAGAAAATGGTGTTCACTTTACACCTAAAAAATTAGGGGACTTTCTTAGTGACAAAATTATAAATTACAGTCATCTAAATGGAAATGCCATAAATATTCTTGACCCTTCATGTGGGGAAGGACAACTTTTATTGTCTATTTCAGAGAAATTAAAGGGATATAATGTTAAACTAAAAGGCTTTGACACTGACAACAATTATGTAAAAAAAGCAGAAAATAACTTATTCAAAACTGACTTTGCTTTTGATATTCAGAATAATGATTTCTTAGAATACGCACCTATTAACACGGAAAGAAATTTATTCAGTCAATTAGAAACTGAAACTGAATTATTTGATATTATTATTGCTAATCCACCTTATGTAAGAACACAGGTCTTAGGAGCTGAAAAATCAAAGGCTCTTGCAAAAAAATATGACTTAAAAGGGCGAGTTGATTTGTATTATCCTTTTTTAATAGGAATGACAAATGTTTTAAAAGAAAATGGAATTATTGGAGTTCTAACATCAAATAGGTATCTATTTACAAAAAGTGGAGAAAGCATTAGAAATTTTCTGAGAGATAATTATGAAATATTAGAAATTATTGATTTAGGAGATACCAAATTTTTTGAGGCTGCCGTTTTGCCAGCAATTTTTGTCGGTAGAAAAAAGCAAGTTTCGAAAAATATACAAGAAGCTAAATTTTCAAAAATTTACGAAATTCAAAACGGCAAGGAAAGTAATTATAAAAACCTAAGCAACATTGAAAATTTACTATATGAACAAGAAGGTTTATTTAAAGTAAACGATAAATTCTATAACAAAACAGAAGGGGTTGTGAAATTTCCTGACAAAAGAAACGATTTATGGATTTTGCAAAGCAAAGAAGAAAGCAAATGGATTAAAACAATTGATAAAAATGCAAAACATAAGGTTGAAGATTTTTTTAAGGTAAAAGTTGGTGTTAAAACAACAGCAGATAATGTTTTCATTAGAAATGACTGGAATAATCAAAATGATATTCCAGAAAGTCATATTTTGAAACCATTACTATCACAAGAAAATATCAGCAAATGGAATGCTTCTGAATTAAATTTGAAAATTCTTTATCCTTATGATTATATAAACAATAAAAAAACTTTGTTGAAAATTGATGATTATCCAAATGCAAAGAAATATTTTGAGAGCCACAAGGAACAATTAAGTTCAAGAAAATATCTAATTGATGCGAAAAGAGAGTGGTATGAGATTTGGGTAACTCAAAATCCTGCCCTTTGGAAAATGCCGAAAGTTGTCTTTCCAGATATTAGCTTAGAACCACGTTTTTGTGTCGATTTATCTGGTGCAGTAGTTAATGGAAATTGTTACTGGATAGTTGCGGAAAATCCGCAAAAGACAGATTTATTATATTTAATTCAAGCAATTGCAAACTCTAAAATCATGACAAAATACCATGATTTATGTTTTAATAATAAATTGTATTCAGGAAGAAGACGCTATTTTTCTCAATATGTAGAAAAATATCCCTTGCCAGATATTAATTTAGATAATTCAAAACAATTAATTGCACTGGCAAAACAATTGAATACTGAAAACGATAAAACGGTTGTAGAACAACTTGAAAATCAAGTTGAAGAAATAATTGCAGATATTTTTGGAGTACCTGTTATTTTGGATTAGTTATACTTCGCCCTATGTATTTCTGAAAGAAACTCATAGGGATTGCTCTTTGACATTTGAAACTTGTATCGGAAACATAAGTGAAGTGCTTTTCGAGTGCTTCGCCAGGCATTAGGATAATTCCTTTTATAATTAAGTCGTCTTTATCAGTTAAAGCAATTAAATATCTTACATCCTTTGTTGTTAGTTGTAATTCGTCGTTGATAATTTCTTCAAATTCAGGAGAATATTTACCTAAATCAATTGTCTGAGCATCTTGTATTTTAATTTCAAGCAATTGGTTTCTAATATCTGGATAACCGCCTTCTAATAATGAGTTGGTATCTTTTTCATAACCTAACAATAAAAGACATTTTTCTTCTAATGCTTGTCCTCTGTTTTTCGTAGTATCGGCTTTGATTTTAAAACCAATTAAGTTCTTTGAAATTATTGTTTTTAATTTCTCAATGGAGAAAATTTGATTTTTAGTTGGTGGATTGTTGAAACCTGTTTTTAAAATTATATTTCTTGACGTTGCAATTTTTTTAACTTTCGCAGTATCGGGTTCTATCAGAATAGGTTCAGCTTGATTGATTATTCCTTCTCTAATACGCTGAGAAACCAACAATTGATGCTTAATTGTCGGCTTACCAAATTTGCCAAAAGCATTAACTATATAATCAGGAGATAATATTAAAACACTCTCTATTAGATTATTATTAGTGTCGATTTTAACAAAAACATATCGAATATCTTTTGTTCGGACTTTTGAACCATCAGAATATTCAATTAGAGTAGATTGACTATTAGGAAACCTATTCCAAACTTGCAAATTATAAGAATTACCTGATGTTACAATATATGTATCAATTAACTCACGTAATAATTTAGGAACACCTTTCTTTTTTGGTGGAACTATTTTATAGTCATCAATTGATGCAGCATCTGGCAAACCATTATCAATTAAAACTTTGGAGATAAGTTTTCTTATATTAGCACCATCTGTTCTTGTTTTTCCTGTTAAAACAAAGGATTGATTTATAAGACTTTCAAATATTTTTGTCAATTTAGTAGGACTACTAATATCTGATATAGATTTGGGAGCAATTGAAAGTTCTTTATTCATAATTATTCATCAAAAAAATCTCTAATTGAGACGTTTAAAGCTTTTGCTAATTTTTCAAGGACAACAATAGAAATATTACGTTCCCCCTTTTCAATAGAAGGAATATAAGTCCTGTCTAAATCAGCATTCAAAGCCAGCTTTTCTTGTGATAATCCAGCGTTTAAACGTAATTCTTTGATTTTATGTCCTACTTTGGTTTTAATATCCATGCCGCAAAATTGTAATTATGTTGATTACTATACAACGGACAATTGTCAACACACGCAAAATAGGGATACTAATAAAAGTAGATTAATGATGAATAAAAAAATAATTAAAGGCTGTAATCGAATAGGCGGCTGACGGTCAAATGACCGCCAGTGCACCTTTCACACCACTGTACGTACGGGTCTCGTATACAGCGGTTCGT
>JAFGWC010000130.1 GCA_016937695.1 Bacteroidales bacterium | reverse complement strand
GCTGAAGATGTTAAATCGGATATAGACATGCCTCCTTTCGATAAATCGTCTGTTGATGGATATGCTTGCCGTGCAGCAGATTTAAAAAACGAATTAACTTTAATTGAAATTATTGCAGCAGGAACAATACCAAATAAAGAAATTTTAGAAAACCAATGCTCGAAAATAATGACCGGCGCAATGCTGCCAAAAGGTGCCGATGCTGTAATTATGGTTGAAGACACGGAAACAACTGACAATAAGCATATTAAATATTTAAAAGAATACAGTAAATCTAATATCGCGTATGAAGCCGAAGATATAAAAAAAGGCGATATTGTATTAAAAAAAGGGACTTTAATAAAAGCTCATCACATTGCGGTTTTGGCCGAAGTTGGAAAAACCGAAATTGAAGTTTACAAACAACCAAAAATTGCTGTTATTCCAACGGGCGACGAGCTTGTTGAACCTGAAATAAAACCAAAAAACACACAAATAAGAAACAGCAATGGCGCACAAATGATTGCTCAAATACAAGAAATTGGAATTCCGGTAAACTACATTGGCATTGCAAAAGACACCGAAAACGACACTTTTAATAAAATAAAAAAAGCTATTGATGAAAATGATATAATTTTGCTTTCGGGCGGAGTTTCAATGGGCGATTTTGATATTGTGCCTAAAATTATAGAAAATTTCGGTTTTGAAACTTTATTTCATAACGTAGCTGTACAACCTGGAAAACCAACACTTTTCTCAAGAAAAGGCAATAAATTTATTTTTGGACTTCCCGGAAATCCGGTTTCATCTTTTATGCAATTAAACTTATTGGTTAAACCATTTATATTCAACATGATGGGATATAAATTTGTTCCTAAAAATATAAAAATGCCTTTAGAAAAAGATTACACAAGGAAAAACCCAAACAGAATGTCATGGATTCCTGTTGTTCTTACCGAAAATGGAACTATTTTACCAATTGAATATCATGGTTCTGCTCATTTAAATTCTATTGCTTACGCTGATGGTTTTATTGCCATTCCTGTTGGAGTTAATACATTAAAAAAAGGAGAAATTATTCATGTACGACAAATATAATAGAAAAATTAATTACTTAAGAATCTCTGTAACAGATAGATGCAACTTAAGATGCATTTACTGCATGCCTGCTGAAGGCATAAAATTAATACCTCATCAAGAAATTTTAAGTTTTGATGAAATATTTGAAGTAGCCAAAGTTGCTGTTTCTATGGGAGTTGACAAAATCAGGATTACAGGCGGCGAACCACTTGTTAGAAAAGATATTATCATTCTTATAAAAATGATTGCTTCAATTGAAGGTATTAAAGATTTTGGACTTACAACAAACGGAATTTATTTAACAAAATATGCTCAGCAACTTGCCGATGCCGGACTTCATCGTGTAAATATCAGCCTCGATACGATGAATCCTGAGAAATACAAACAAATTACAAGACGTGGCAATATAAATGATGTTTTTAAAGGAATTGAAGCCGCTAAAAAAGCAGGATTAAATCCGATAAAGATAAATTGCGTAATTCAAGAATCATCATTAGAGCCTGATGCTCAAGATGTTGCAAATTTCTGTCGTCAAAATGATTTAAAAGTTCGTTTTATTAGAGAAATGGATTTAGAAACAGGCCAGTTTTGGCGTGTACAAGGCGGCGATGGTGGCGAATGCAAAATCTGTAACAGACTACGACTTACAAGTAATGGCAAAATTCGTCCTTGTTTATTTAGCGATTTAGAATACGATATTAGAAAACTTGGCGCTGAAAAAGCTATTTCTTTAGCTGTTGGAAATAAACCAAAATCAGGAACTATAAGTAAAAAAGCGAAATTCAGCAATATTGGTGGTTAGATATTATAAAAAATTTAATATCAAATTATAATTAAATTAAAATAATTATTTAACAAAAACAAAAAATCATTAAATAACTTATATTTAGATGTTTACAAAATAACATCAAAGCTAAAACCTTATATTTTAAAACTATTCTAAAATAATTTAAAAATATATACGTAAATATTAAGATATTTATCAAACAGTTTTAATTATCTTTGTAGAGGAATAGATTTCCTGATTAAGTTTTTGAAAATTATTTTTTTAGTTATTTGTTGTTTTTAAATGAAGTTGCAGAATTTATTTGTTACAAACTAATATTTCAATATTAAGTTTGTAACTTTTTTTATGCTTCATTCATTTATTTTCGATACTAGCTAATTATATATCCGTGTAAATTTCATTTGAATTTTGTCAGGATTTTTGAAATATGCACCTTAATTATGCATGTTAAAGTATTGACCAACAACTAACTAATGATATTTATATGAATGGCAACATTTACAGTGTAATCACAGGAACGGGAAAATATATTCCATCTAAACTTGTCAAAAATGAAGATTTTCTTAAAAACGAATTTTATGATACAGATGGAACAAAACTCAAAAAAGACAATCAGGAAATAATTGATAAATTTCTGGAAATCACCACTATCTACGAAAGACGATACGTAACAGATGATCAAGACACAACAGACATTGCCTATTATGCAGCTATTGAGGCAATTAAATCAGCAAATATCGATAAAGAAGATTTAGATTACATAATTTTTGCTCACAATTTTGGCGCTGTAAAATTTGACAATAAACAATTAGATATTGTTCCAAGTTTAGCTGCCAGAGTAAAATATAAATTAGAAATTTTAAATCCATATTCAGTAGCTTACGATTTACCTTTTGGTTGTCCGGGTTGGTTACAGGCTGTAATTCAGGCCGACTATTTTATAAAATCAGGCGATGCAAAAAAAATACTTGTTATTGGAGCCGATGTTTTATCAAGAATTTCTGATCCGCACGACAGAGACAGCATGCTTTATGCAGATGGCGCAGGAGCAATTATTTTAGAAGCAAAAAACAGCGAAACACCAATTGGGGTTCTCGCTCATAAAACACGATCTGATACATTTTTGTACTCTAAAATGCTGTTTATGGGAAAATCTTATAATAGCGAGAATAATGTAGACCTGTTTTTAAAAATGAATGGGAGAAGGCTTTATCAATATGCTCTTGAAAATGTTCCACAAGCGATAAAAGACAGTCTTATAAAAAGCAATACTCATATTAAAGATATTAAAAAAGTACTTATTCATCAAGCAAACGGTAAAATGGATGATGCTATTTTAAAAAGGCTTTATGCACTTTACGATATTACTGAATTACCCGAAAACATTATGCCTATGACTATTTCTTGGCTTGGAAATTCGTCGGTGGCTACAATTCCAACTTTACTGGATTTAATTTTAAAAGACAAACTAAAACCTCATAAAATAAATAAAGGCGATTTACTTGTTTTTGCATCTGTTGGAGCTGGAATGAATATTAATGCTCTGGTTTACAGGATGTAATAGAACATGTTTGTTATAGTTTAGTTTTTCTGTGATATTTTATTATTTGCATTGCTTATTTTTTTGTAAGTGATTAGTATATTGGCAATTATAAATTAATGATGCTAGAGTCTATTTTTAATTACTAATTTCTAATTGCATGATAATTAATGTAAAATAAATAATATTTCTAATCACAGCTATTTAAAACTAGAGCCAATATGTTTGATTACTACATTCACAATTTGCTATAATACTGTATCTAAACTACTTAACTACACAGAATTATGGCAAATTTATTTTTACAAAAAAATCCGTACAATAATAAAATTAATCGTGAGATTGCTCTTAATTAATAATTTACTATTTTTGCCTAAAATCTAAGCACACTTTCGAACTACTTTTTAGAACTAAATTCATTTAATTTCTAAAATAATACTTATTATAGATTGAAAATTAAAATTAATTCCATATTATTATTTTTGATTTTATTTGTTCCTTTTATAGCCACATATAGTTGGTTATCTCACAAAAAAAAGCTCATAAAAAAAGAAGTTAAAAACCTAATTGTAAGCAATATAGACAAAAATCAACTTACTGTTTTTAAATTTCAGATAAATGAAATTGAATCAAAATTAAAATGGAAACATTCGAAAGAATTTGAATACAACGGACAAATGTTTGATATCGTTGAATCCAAAATAATTAACGATTCAATTACTTATTTATGCTGGCCGGATAATGAAGAAACCGTTTTAAATAAAAAATTACAAGCTCTTCTTAATTTAGCATTAGGAAAAAATCCGCTTACAAATAAAAACAAAAGCCGATTAATAAATTTTTATAACACTCTGTATTTCAGCAATATAGAAAAAATAAATTTCGTTAATGAAAAAAATCATAATTTGATTTCTTATTATTATAACAATTACAAATCAATTTATTTATCGCCACAAAATCCGCCTCCTCAATTTTAATTTTAAATAGATATTTTTCAATCTTAAAATCAGCAAGTCATCGTATCAATCAGTTAATTAACTGTAGAATATCAGCAAGTTTTCCACACTTTTTTTAAACAATTGATGCGATGACTATCAGTTACCTAAATATAGACTTGCGGATTTAAGATCTTCTGTTTATGTAAAATACTCATAATTAAATTGTTATGTCAATATCTTGGCGTAAATATTAAAATTAAATAAATATAAAATGAAAAAAATAATTCTATTGTTTTTTTTGGGAATAACTATAAGTGGATTTTCCCAAACTACAACTATTACAGACAAAAGCACAGGCGAACCGATTATATTAGCAACATTTACAAGTGAAATACCAAAAGCAAATACAATTACAAACAATAATGGTCAATTAGATTTGTCTATTTTCAAATCAGCAAAAAAAATTGAAATAAGAGCTTTAGGATACAAAACAGAAATAAAAAGTTACGACCAAATTGCAATAGACTCTTTCATTGTCGAATTATCAACATCAAACATAAATATTGATGAAATAGTGGTTTCGGCAACACGTTGGTGTCAAAAAACCTCTGATATTCCATCAAAAGTAATTTCAATTTCGGCAAGTAAAATGGAAATACAAAACCCGCAAACTGCAGCCGATTTATTAAATATTTCGGGTAAAGTTTTCATTCAAAAAAGCCAACAAGGTGGTGGAAGTCCAATGATTAGAGGTTTTTCAACAAATCGTTTGCTTTATACTATTGATGGTGTTAGAATGAATACTGCTATTTTTCGAGCCGGAAATATCCAAAATGTAATTTCATTAGATCCGTTTTCAATAGAAAACACAGAAGTTTTTTTCGGTCCGGGTTCTATAATTTATGGAAGCGATGCAATTGGCGGT
Organism: Bacteroidales bacterium; assembly: GCA_016937695.1. Taxonomy (GTDB): domain Bacteria; phylum Bacteroidota; class Bacteroidia; order Bacteroidales; family NBLH01; genus NBLH01. Next base: position 16,140 of record JAFGWC010000130.1, on the reverse strand, counting down.
GTTATGAGTTTCAAAACTCTTTCTCCTCAATTATCATTGACTGATAATCAATCAGTTACAGGAACAGCGTTAACCAGATATTCATCTGCAAATAGCGAAAAAACTGCTCATTTTGATATTGGCCTTGGATGGAAAAAATGGGCTTTGACTACAAGTATCAGCTCCTTTAATTATGGCAATTTACTTATGGGAAGCTTTGGACCTGAAGAATATTTACGTAAAATTTATGTTCAAAGAATTGACAATACTGATGTGGTTTTAACTAACGAAAATCCTCGTTTGCAAGTACCTTCAGGTTATACTCAAATTAATATGATCCAAAAAATTCGATTTAAACCTAACGAAAAATGGGATTTCCAATACGGTTTGCATTATTCCGAAACCTCTGATTATTCTCGCTACGACAGACATATCAGATATAAAAACGGTTTACCGAGATACGGCGAATGGTATTATGGCCCACAAAAATGGATGATGAATAATTTTAGTGTAAATCAAAATGCAAATAATTCGATTTACGACCAAATGACATTGCAAATTGCACAACAATCTTTTGAAGAAAGTCGTATAAGCAGAGATATTAACCAACCAAACAGAGAAATTAGAATTGAACAAGTTGAAGCATATTCTTTAAATCTTGATTTTATAAAATCGATTGCAGAAAAAAACAAATTGTTTTACGGAATTGAATCTGTTATTAACTATGTAAAATCTACCGGAATTGATGAAGATATCGACTTAGAAACAAGCCAAAAAGCTGCAAGCAGATATCCTCAATCAACTTGGGCTTCTTATGCAGCTTATGTTTCAGACCAATTTGCAATTTCAAACAAATTCTTAATGCAAGCTGGAATAAGATATAATAAAATAAAATTAGATGCCGATTTCGACACAACTTTTTATCCTTTTCCTTATACAAAAGCAAATTTAAATAACGATGCAATTACAGGCAGTTTTGGTTTTGTTTTCAGGCCAACAGATACTTGGGTTATAAGTGCAAATGCAGCAACAGCATTTCGCTCGCCAAATGTTGACGATTTAGGAAAAGTTTTTGATTCTGAACCTGGTTCTGTTGTGGTTCCAAACCCTGATTTGAAATCGGAATATGCTTATAATCTTGACTTTGGAATAGCTAAAGTATTTGGCGATTTTTTAAAAATTGATTTAACTTTTTATTATACACAATTAAAAAATGCAATGGTAAGGCGCGATTTCACTTTAAACGGTTTAGATAGCATAATTTATGATGGTGAAATGAGTAAAGTACAAGCTATTCAAAATGCTGCTGTTGCTAATGTTTATGGAATTCAAGCAGGTTTAGAAATTAAATTACCAGCAGGATTTAGATTTTCGTCTGATATTAATTATCAAAAAGGTGAAGAAGAATTAGATGACGGCACAACTAGTCCATCGCGTCATGCAGCACCTTTTTTTGGAACTGCCAGATTTATTTATTCGGCTAATAAATTAAACCTGCAATTCTATGCGATTTACAATGCCGAAAAAAAGTTTGAAGATTTACCTGAAGAAGAAAAAGGAAAAGATTATATTTATGCCATTGATAAAAATGGAAATCCTTATTCGCCTGCTTGGTACACTTTAAATTTTAAAGCTATGTATAAATTCACAAATAATTTTTCAATTAGCTCAGGCATAGAAAATATTACAGATCAACGATATAGACCTTATAGCTCAGGAATTGTAGCACCCGGTAGAAATTTTATTATTTCGATAAAAGCTAGTTTCTAAAAAACAAATTAAAAAAATCCGGTTCATTTAATTTATTGAGTGAGCCGGATTTATTTTTGTTTAAATTATTTCTCAAACAAAACCCCAAGCAGCCTGTTCAACATTTTTAAACACAGGAAATACATCTTCTTTATTATCTCTCACAAAATGAAGGACTTCAATTCCAACAATTTCATTATTTTCATCAAAATCAATAATTACATCTTTTTGAACTTCTTCACTCTCAACAATCTTTTTTTCAGATAATTTAATATAGAGAGCGTCTATTTCTTTATCATAAGTTATTTTCATTTACAATTTGTTTTTTTCATTTTTCTATCAAAATAAGCAGTTACAATAGTTTTTGAAATTGGGTTTAATACTACTTTCAAACACTTTTCTGCAAATTCAATTACCCTTTTAAAATAATGAGTTTCATTTTCTGCTATTTCAAGCTTTTTATCAGGTTTTTCTAATGTTTCTAAAACCCAACTTTCTTTAATATTTCTTTCTTCCAGCCTTTTATTCAGATGATTTGAAAACCTAAAACCCTTTTTATCCATTTTTAAATTATCAACTATTTATTCATGCATCCTTTACAAATATACAAAAAAATAAACAGTATATTATATTACAGAATTGAATAAACAAGAACAATTAAATTACTTGAGATAAATTTATTTTTTATCATCTTTGTAAAAAAACTAAAAAAATGAACGAATTAACGCATATTGATAAAGAAGGTAAAGCCAGAATGGTTGATGTTGCCCATAAAACAAATCAATTAAGAACAGCTGTTGCCGAAGGACATATAAGTTTAAGCAAAGAAACAATTAAGCTTATTAAAGAAAACAACATGAAAAAAGGCGATGTTTTAACAATTGCCGAAATTGCAGGAATTCAAGGCGCAAAAAAAACAAACGAGCTTATTCCGCTTTGTCATCCGCTGCAAATTACAAAAATTAAAGTTAAAGCCGAATTAGACAAAACAGGAGTTAAAATTACAAGCGAAACCAGCTGTATTGGTCAAACCGGAATTGAAATGGAAGCTCTTACCGGAGTTTCGGTTGCATTACTAACAATTTACGATATGTGCAAAGCTGTTGACAAAAACATGATTATTGACTATACTCGCTTAATTAAAAAAACTAAAACTGATATTTAAAATATTAGATTGACAAATCGTAAGTCGTTAACTGACAAAGCATTAGATGAATATCCTTAAATTTATATTACATTTAGCTGTTAAAATCATAATTGCATTTCTTTTGGCAATATTTTTATACTTTTTCAGTGCTTTTATTTTAACTTTTATTCCTGTAAATTCAAATTATAAAGAATCAGACAACGGAAATAATATTTTTGTTTCTACAAATGGCGTTCACACAAATATAATTTTACCTTCAAAATCTAAATATTTTAATTGGAATGAATTTCTTAATTTAAAATCAGAATGCAAATACATTGCTTTTGGCTGGGGCGATGAAGAATTTTACTTAAATACACCAACTTGGGATAAATTGAAATTTTCAACTGCTTTTAAAGCCGGATTTTCACCTACAAAAACAATAATGCAAACATATATAATTAAATATGAGCCTGTTACAAATAAATCTACAATAAAAATATCTTTAACTGATAAGCAATTTAATGAAATAACTAATTTTGTAAAAAGCTCTTTTATCTTAAACTCAAATAAATCTGTTATTAAAATTGAACCTAACAATAATTTTTATTCTAAAGCATATTTTTATAAGGCAGTTGGAAGATATAGCATATTTAACACTTGCAATAACTGGACAAACAGAGGATTAAAAAAAGCAGGAATTAAAAATTCTGTTTGGACACCTTTTGATATATCAGTAATGCATTATATTAAAAAATAGATTTACCACTAATCGGCGAATAATCGTATATTAGTGGATTATTAGTGCCTTATTGAAAACAAAAAATCAAATATTATAAATAATGGATATAAATAATTTCAAAAACAACAAAAAATTAAAAATACAAGTAATTACATTAAGTGATAGAGCTAGTAAAGGCGAATATTCAGACTTAAGCGGACCGGAAATTGCAGATTCTGTAATAAAATATTTTGACAATAAAAACTGGCAATTTGATATAGAAACAGAAATAATACCAGATAATGCTATATTGCTGGAAAACAAACTATTACGAGCTAAAAACACCAAAGTAGATATCGTTTTTACAACCGGCGGAACAGGAATAGGACCAAGAGATTTTACGCCTGAAGTTATGAAAAAAGTTATTGAAAAGGAAATTCCGGGAATTATGGAAAACATTAGAATAAAATACGGCCAAAATATTCCAAATGCACTTTTGAGCAGAGGAACAGCAGGCGTAACAGGCGAAACACAAATTTATAGTCTTCCCGGAAGTTTAAAAGCTGTAAAAGAATACATGACCGAAATTTTAAAAACTTTGGAGCACCTCATCTTTATGCTTCATGGTGTTGATGTACATCAGAAACACAAATAATTAAATTATAAATACCAAGCAAAAAATTGTCAACTATACGCAAAATAATTCACATTGACATGGATGCATTTTTTGCTTCTGTAGAACAAAGAGACAATCCTGAATATAAAGGAAAACCAATTGCAGTTGGTGGTTTAAGCAGTCGTGGTGTAGTTGCAGCAGCAAGTTACGAGGCACGAAAATATGGCGTTTATTCGGCAATGCCTTCAAAAACAGCTAAAAAAAAATGTCCGTTTATAATATTTGTCAGGCCGCGTTTCGACGTTTACAAGCAAGTTTCTAAACAAATAATGGAAATATTTTTAGAATATACCGATTTAGTAGAACCACTTTCGCTTGATGAAGCTTTTCTTGATGTTACAACTCATAAAAAAGGAAAACCATCAGCTACATTAATTGCAAAAGAAATTAAAGAAAGAATAAAAAACGAAACAGGCTTAACTGCATCGGCAGGAGTTTCTACAAATAAATTTTTGGCTAAAATTGCATCTGATTATAAAAAGCCAGACGGATTATTTTTAATTAAACCTGAAGAAGCTGAAAAATTTGTTGAAGAATTACCAATTGAAAAATTTTTCGGTGTTGGTAAAGTTACAGCTCAAAAAATGCATAAATTAAATATTACTTTGGGTAAAGATTTAAAAAAACTTAGCGAATACGAATTAATAAAAAAATTCGGAAAACAAGGTGCCTATTTTTACAATATTTGCAGAGCTATTGACAATAGAGAAGTAAAACCGGACAGATTAAGGAAATCTGTTGGAGCTGAAAATACTTTTGAAACAGACATTAGCAATATAAATGAAATAGAATCTGAATTAATAAATATTGCCGAAACACTTTTTAAAAGAATTGAAAAAGTTAAATTATACGGAAAAACCATAACAATAAAAATTAAATTTTCAGATTTTAAAATCATAACACGCTCAAAAACAGTTGGTTTTGAAATAAATTCTTTTGAATCATTAAAAAACTCATCTTTAGATTTATTAAGAAATGAAAATTTGGAAAATACAGCAATAAGATTAATTGGAATATCAGTTTCTAACTTTTCTATTATTAACAGCAACTTTCCTATTCAACTAACATTTGATTTTTAATTTTGCCCTAATTTCTTTAATTTTGTCAAGTCAAAAAAAATATTTTAAATGAATGGAGATTCAAAAATTGCCATTTTAGGTGGAGGAAGTTGGGCTACAGCATTAATTAAAATGCTTTCTGAAAACGTAACAATTGAAGGCGGCATTAACTGGTACATGCGTGATAATGAGGCTATTGCATACATAAATGAACATAATAGAAACCCTAAATATTTAAGTGCTGTTGAAATAGACACTAAAATTATAAAGTTGCATCTTGATATAAATCAAGCAATTAAAGATGCTGAAATAGTTATTCTTGCAATTCCTTCTGCTTTTTTAAAAGACGCTCTTAAAGAATTGACTTTTGATTTAAAAAATAAAATTATTGTTTCTGCAATAAAAGGGATAGTTCCAAAAGAAAATATGATAATTGCCGAATATTTTAATAATAATTACGATGTTCCGCTAGATTCTATAGTTGTTATTGCCGGTCCATGCCATGCAGAAGAAGTGGCTATGGAGAGATTATCGTATTTGACTATTGCTTCTCAAGATTTATTAAAAGCCGAATTTGTAGCTAATAAGCTGGAAACCAGATATATAAAAACCACAATTTCAGATGATATATATGGAACTGAATATTCATCGGTATTAAAAAATATTTTTGCAGTTTCGGCAGGTATTTGCCATGGTTTATCTTATGGAGATAATTTTCAGGCTGTACTAATTTCGAATGCAATTCAAGAAATAAAACGCTTTGTTGATACCGTTCATCCAATCGACAGAGATATTAAAAGCTCTGCATATCTTGGTGATTTACTAGTTACAGCATATTCTAAATTTAGTAGAAACCGGACTTTTGGTATGATGATAGGAAAAGGGTATTCTGTTAAAAGCGCTCAACTTGAAATGAATATGATTGCCGAAGGATATTATGCTGTTAATTGCATACATGAAATTAACAAACAGTTTAATATTTATATGCCTATAACAGATGCCGTTTATAATATTTTATATTCGGGAAAACCACCGGCTTTTGAAATAAAGCTACTTACAGATAAGCTTAGATAATTGATATTAAAGCCATTGCGTTTTTTCTTTTTCTTCTCTTTGATGATATTTTTTTGTTAAATCAGCAATAAGATTGCTAAATGTTTTCATTGCTTGATTTGTTCCTTTGCTTATTTCTTTTTTTTGGATTCGAAGTAATAATAAAGCATAAAGAGCATTAAAAATAATTTCTATTTCATTTTTATCTGCACTCTCAATCTTTTTGCTAAATTCTAAAATATTTGGTAATGCCTTGTTATACAATTCAATATATTTATAATCTACTCTAGCATTTAATAATTCAAAGTGTAAACGGTTTAAATCTAAAATTAAATTTGATATTACTTGTAGATGTCCCTTTTCCTTAATATTTTCAATTGTCATCATCTCAATAATATCAGAATACCAATTTTCATAATCAGCTAATAATTTGTGATCTAGGGCTTTAGCATCAACCAAATTTTCAATAATTGTATTTATATCAAATTTAAAAACTCTCATTAAATCTTCAATCTGCCACATATATATTATATATTCGGCAATATTGCTTTTTCTTTTTTCTTTTGCAATTAACATGATTTATGATTCCGGATTTAACTTTTCAATTTCTCTTCTATCTTTTTTTGTTGGCCTGCCTGTTCCTCTATCTCTTTTTAAATAAGTCATTTTTGAATTAAGTAAAATGTTTTCAAGTTCAACTTTATCGGTTAAATCTTCAAGATAATTTTCAACAAGTTTTGCTCCTACTCTATTGTGTAATAACTCTTTAACTCTGTATTTGTAAATAACAGGATTTATTTTCACTTCAAAAACATCACCAACTTTAATAATACGGGAAGACTTAAGCGGATAGCTGTTCATTAAAACTCTCTCTTTCTTACAAGCTTCAGCAGCCAGACTTCTTGTCTTAAACAATCTGACAGACCAAAGATATTTATCGATTCTAACGCTATCTTCTTTGTCCATTTTTTGTTAAATTTCGTTTAGTTTAACATATTGTTTTGAAAAAAAGTTTTAACAAAATTATTTATTGTTAAATTCGCTCATAGTTCTGTCTATACCAATTGTTACAAAACTTTTAATTGAACTAGCAACTTTTTTTATTCTTTCTTCTAATTTCTCATTTTCTGTTTCAGTCCAATCTCCAAGAACATAATCAACTTGCTGTCCTTTTGAAAACTCATCGCCAATACCAAATCTTAAGCGGTTAAACTCCTGGTGTCCAAGCATTTCAATAATATCTGACAAACCGTTATGCCCGGCAGCGCCACCTTGTTTTTTAATTCTAATTGTACCGAAAGGTAATGCTAAATCATCAGCAATTATTAATAAATTTTCAATTGCTACCTTTTCTTTTTGCATCCAATAATTTACAGCTTTGCCACTAAGATTCATATATGTTGTTGGTTTACAAAACATTAAACTTCGCCCTTTAAATTTCCATTCTGCAGTAAAAGCTAAACGGTTTTGTTTAAATTCAATATCATTTTGTAATGCCAAATAATCTAAAATCTTAAATCCAATATTATGTCGTGTATTAGCATATTTTTCGCCAATATTTCCCAATCCAACAATTAAATATTTCACTTTATTTTTTTTATAAAAAAAGCATCTCTTGTAAAGTTAAAAAACTCAAAGAAATGCTCTTTTAAATATTTGAAAAAAATTCTATTCTGCTTTTTCTTCTTCTTCAGCTGCTTCTTCTTCAGTTAATGCAGCTCCAGCCATACCTTTTGCTGCTCTTGTTAATTTAACTGATACAACAACGGCATTCTTTGAACTTAACAATTCAAGATTATCAAAAACAAGATTACCAACTTTGATGCTTTTACCCAATTGTAATTTATCCACATTAACATCTAAAGTATCAGGCAAATCCTTAGATAAAGCTTTAACTGTAAGCTTTCTTGTAATAATTTGCATTTTACCACCCGATTTAACACCTGGAGCTAATCCTGTTATTTTAACTGGAATATCTACAACAACTGGTTTATCGTCAAATACTTGTAAAAAATCCACATGAATTGTTCTATCAGATACAGGGTCAAATTGGACATCTTGAATAATAGAATTAACTTTTTTACCATCAATTTCTAGTACTGTAATATATACATATGGCGTATATACAAGCTTTTTTAAAGCTTTTTCATCTACTGAAAAGTGTATATTTTCTTTTCCACCATATATTACACATGGAACTTTTCCTGCAGTTCTTAAATTTTTACTGTCTTTTTTTCCGGTTGATTTTCTTAAATCACCTTTAATTTCTATTGATTTCATACTTTAATTTTTTGTGCTACTTAAGTCTATTGATATTTTGACTTCCATTACACCTTAGAAATATTCTAAAATGGTTGCAAAAATACTAAAAAAAACATTTATTGCAAAAATTGTTTTTAAACTATAAAATTTGAACTGATAGACTGATAATTATAAATTTTATCTATTACATCAGCAAATAAATCTGCTACTGACACTACTTTTATTTTTTCACATTCTTCTTTTAATGGAATGGAGTCTGTAACAACAACTTCGGTAAGTACAGAATCTCTTAATCTTGCATAAGCAGGACCTGATAAAACAGGATGTGTTGCAAACGCTCTGATACTTAAAGCGCCTTTTCTTTTCATTATTTCTGCAGCTTTTGTTATTGTGCCTGCTGTGTCAATCATATCGTCCATTATTATTACATTTTTACCTTTTACATCACCAATAACTTTCATTTCGCCAATAATATTTGCCTTTTCTCGTGATTTATGAGAAATAACCATTGGCGTTTTTAAAAATTTGGCATACGAATTTGCTCTTTTTGTTCCGCCCATATCAGGTGAAGCCACAACCATATTATCTAAATTAAGGCTTCTTATATATGGTACAAAAAGCGCTGATGCATATAAATGATCAACTGGGACATCGAAAAAACCTTGAATTTGATCTGCATGCAAATCCATTGTTATTACTCTGTCAACTCCGGCTGCGCTTAACAAATTTGCAACCATCTTTGCTCCTATGGATACTCTGGGTTTATCTTTTCTGTCTTGGCGTGCAAAACCAAAATATGGAATTACTGCCACAACTTTATATGCTGATGCTCTTCTTGCGGCATCTATCATTAGCAATAATTCAAATAAGTTATCTGTTGGCATAAAGGTTGATTGTACTATAAATACATAATTTCCCCTTACTGTTTCTTCGTAACTTGGCTGAAATTCGCCATCGCTAAATTTTTCAAATGCTGTTTTTCCAAGTTTAATTCCATAGCTGGCTGCAATTTTTTCGGCTATATAAATTGAGTTTTTACCGGAAAATATTTTTATCGGTGATTGCATTACTATATGTTTTTTGTGAATTTTTTAATTCTACAAAAATAGAAAAATCTTAGCTTAAGCTTTATCCTTTTCTGAAATTTATTTTTAATATTATTAAGTAAACTGTGTTCTATTTAAAATTTAATCTAATTTATATCGCTATTATTACTTATTAGGATGAGAGAATTATTAAACTGTTATATCGTTATATTGCTGATTTTTAACAATTTAACTATATAATAATTTAACAACGGCTTCAGCCCTCGCGCAAGTAATTTTAAGTTTTCTTAAAATAAAAAGGAATAATTAACTTATCTTTTCTTATATAGAACTCAAGTTAAGTATCAAAAGAAGCAATTGTATATATTTGAATTTCAGGAAATAGAATAATTTTTATTTTAAAGTTGTAATCCTTTTGCTGCTTCAGATTTGTTTAATTTTTCTATATACTTTAAAATTTCATCTTTGCCATTTTGTTTTACTGAACTTGAAATAAAAATATCAGGTAAGAACTCCCATTTTTCTAACATGTGAGATTTATAATTTTCTATATTTATATTTAATTGATTTTTTGATATTTTATCTGCTTTTGTAAAAGCTATTGAAAAAGGTAATTGATTTTCCGATAGATTAAGCATAAAATTAATATCTATTTCTTGTGGTTTTATCCGAACATCAATTAATACAAAAATACAAATCAGGTTTTCTCTTTTAAGCAAATAACTTTTAATAAATCCTTGCCAAATATCTCTTTTTGATTTAGATATTTTAGCATAACCATATCCCGGCAAGTCAACTAAATACCACTCATCATTTATAATAAAATGATTAATTAATTGAGTTTTACCCGGCGATGAAGAGGTTTTTGCTAAACTTTTCCTATTTGTAAGCATATTTATTAAAGAAGATTTTCCAACATTTGATCTTCCAATAAATGCATATTCTGGAATTGATGGCTTAGGACATTTAGATATATCGGTATTACTTACTACAAATTCGGCTGTTTTAATAATCATTATAATATATTTTATTCTAATTTCACAAATTAGTAACAAGTATTATTTTTCGTCTATGTCATTATTTCCTACAACTTCATCTTCTTTAAATCTTATTGTAACTTTCTCAAATCCAACAAGATGGAAAAAATTTTCTAAAGTACTTGTTGCAGATTTTTTTGCATTTTTCAATAAACCTTTATTTATTGCTTCTTCTTTTAATCTCAATTTACATTTGTCTTTTACAGCGGTTATTTCATCATCTGTAAAATTATCTTCGCTAAATAAACTTCCTGTTTTAGATATAAATAATTCAAAGCCCTGAACTTTCCTTTTATCAGTATAAATAAACCAAGGATTAATATCTGCATCAAGAATAATGGGATTATTAATAATTATATGAATTGATAATGAATCATCTTCATCTATAATTATATCATTTTCATCTAAATTTTTCAACTCAACTCCTGCTTTAACCCAACCTCTCCCTATATATACTAAATTTCGTTTTTTCTTACTTTCCCTAAATTCATTTTTTTGTTTAAAAAAATCTTCTTCAGCAGATTTGAAATTTTTCTTAACTTTTTCTAAACTCTTTTTCTGAGTATTATATTTATCGGTTAATTCTTCTAATCTTTTTTTAAGATTTTTCTCCTCTTTACTATCGTTAATATTTGATAATGAGGCTCTTATTTCTTTTTCCTGATTTTTGAATTCTTCGGTTTTTGAAATAAAATCTGTTAGCAATTTGTCATACTTTTCAGATTCGGATTTAAAAATCAATTCATTTGCTCTGAAATTTTCATAATTTTCGATATAAGATTCCAGTCCTTTATATTTTTCATAAAAAATCATCCGATTTCTATCTAATGAGTCTTGATAATTAGTGATAATTTCATCATAAACTTCATTTAAATCAGTATAAACTTCGCCATAAAATTCAGATGTTGTAAGTTCTCCAATTTCTTTTACTTCTTTAACCAAAACAGGTGTTTCATCAATTAAAAGTTGTTTCTTTTTAAAAATATTAAAACTTTGAGGTATTAAATTAAATAAAGAAAAAACAATATAAACAACTATAAGTAAAAAAATAAACCAATATTTTCTTATAAAATTAACTATACCTAGAAGCGCCATAACTTTTTATTTTTTTTTATTATCAAGAAATTCCTGAAATTCGTTCAATAAATTTTCATCTTGAGTTTTTAACTCTTTGCTTTCTTTAAAATCTATATAGATTTCTTCAAAGCCTGACAAATTTAATATTTTTGTTAAAAGGATTCGTGTGTTTTTTTGAGCTGTTTTAATAATGCCCAAATCCTCAAGGCTTTCGCGGATGCTAGCCTCTCCTTGTCTATATAAGTCATCTTTTAATGAAACATCTATCGAATTCCATTTAAAAATTGCAGAATCGTCTGAATACTTGTTTATAACAGTAAAGCCTTCTGCCGGATATGAAAAATTTAGAATCTCAATTGGTGGAAGTAAAATACTGATTTTTGAGCCTTCAATTTTAATATCTTCTTCTTTGAGTTTATCCAAATCAATGCCTGCTTTTATTGTTGCTTCTGTTTCGGCAAAAAAATATGCGTCTTTAGCAAACCAATTTTTATCTTTGGCAGAAATTACTTTTGTTACAATATATTCTACAGTAGCTAATTTTGCAGAATTTCTTAATTTGCTTATTATCATTGCTCTGTCTAATTGACTTCTTTTACACGAACTCAAAATTAACATAAAAGCAATTGCAAAAAGAACAATTTTTCTTAGTTTAATGTTCATTTTCTTAAATTAAATGTCTTGTATATTTGTAATTTATTAAACAAATGTAGTAAAATTGTAGAACAATTACAAAATAATGTATCTATTCCTTTGAAAGTGTTTTTTTTACATCTTTAAGAGTAATAATTCCTTCATTATTTCCCCAGCTATTTTTAATATAACTAACTACTATTGAGTCTTTTTATTCATAAACACTTAATAATTCAAAATTAATTATTTTTTAGCTTTAAAAGTATTGGAAGATAAATGATTATAGCTATAAATGAAAATAAAAGACCGCCAATTGAACCAGCTGCAAATGCAAACCAAAACACATCGTTTTGTCCTGAATATATAAATGGAACTAAACCAAGAATTGTAGAAATTATTGTTAAAAAGATTGGTGTTATTTTATGATTAAAGGCTTTTAAATAATTCCTTAGACTATTGTTATTATTTTTTATTTGGTTAAATTCATTAATTATATAGATACCAGCATTTACTACTATTCCTGATAATAAAATAAAAGAAGCAAATCCTCCTTGGTCAAAGCTAAAATCAAACAAATAAAAAGTGAGAAAAACTCCGATAAAGGAGATAGGTATCATAGCAATTATTGCAAGTGATTGCAAAAGCGATTCAAACAAAATACTGCAAATAAAATAAATTATAAGTATAATAATAAAAAGCAAATAATATTGTTTTTTATTATCACGATTCCACCAGCCATATGATTGTTCTTTACATTTAAATCCTAGTGGTAATATATTGTTAATTTCTGCAATATGCTTTTCACGAACTTTTTTCGATAGTAAATCTGGGCCAATAAAATCATATGAAACTACAAGCTGATATTGCTGGTTGAATTTAAATATATTATTTCCTGTTTTTTGTTTTTTAATTTCTGATAAAACTTGTGTTTTTACAAGCTTATTGTTAACATAAAATGGCATATTATTTAAATCCCATTTGTCAAATTCTCCTGATTGATTTGCCTTTAAGGTTATAACTTGCATCTCATTATTGTTATAAATATAACCAATTTGATTATGGTAAACTCTATTAGATAAAGATTGATATAATTGATTTAGTGGAATATTGTAAAGTGCAAGTTTCTCCAACCTAAAATCCAATAAATACTCATGAATTGTTGATGATTCCCATGATATTTCTCCTTCGATATCTACAGTTTCTATTCTATTATTTAATAGTAGTTTTGATTTTAATTGCTCTGCAAAACTATATAAGCGGTCGTAATTATAACCCTCCAAAATGATATGATTGTTTCTATAACCTTCTGAAATTGCATTGCTAAATCCTTTACCTACACCACTAATACTCCAATCAAGTCCGCCTAAGTTAATTGCTTTTGTAGTTAATAATTCTTTAAGGTAATAAGGAAAGGAACCATTTTCATATTCTGGTTTAAAGTATATTGATATCAATGAATTTTGGTAACCGTATATAGCGCTTTGATACATTTCAATTTCATCGAATTTGCTCAGATAGTTTTCCATTTTTAATAATGCCTGATTAAGCTGTTGAACTGTACAACCTTCTGGCATATTTCCTCTTAAGTATAAAACTGTTTTTTGTGGATCGCCATAATATGAGTTCTCAAAAACATATTCGGTAAAAAGGCGAAAAGTGCCACCAATTATCTTATTTAAAGGTTCTTTGAGTTCGTTTTTATACCAATCGCTACCAAAAGTTGAATTATAAAGCTCAGCAAATGAAGATTCTTTTTCTATTTTATCAGGAAGTAAATTAGTTGGAATACCAAATCCAAGAATAAAAATTATAAAATATACCCATTTAAATCTTTTACTAAATAAAATATTTTTGCTATAAAACCTGGTAATATAGATTATCATCTTTTTCCTTTTGATAATACCTTTCTTATTCTTCTTTGATAATTTAATTTTTGACATTAAAGCTGGAATAAAAGACAGGGCTGTAAAAAGAGAAACAACTAGGTTGATAATAATAACAAGTGCAAAATCAATAAGATTAATTTGTTGACTTTTGTCTAGAAAAAAAATTATACTTAAAGAACCAATTGTTGTTAAAGTTGCAGCAAGTATTGATATAAATGATTTTTTATCTCCTTTGTGATGATAATGATGAATCATTACAATGCTATTATCTATAATAATACCAAATGATATTGTAATTCCAGCTAAAGAATAAAGATGAATTTCAAGTTTTAAAGAGTAATAAAAAATAAAGGCAATCAACAGATTTGCCAATAAACTAATAAAAATTAATAGTAGATAACGGAATTGCCTACTAATAACTAATACAAAAATCAAAAGTATTATTAATGAAAATAATGCCCGCAGACTCAACTTTATAATTTCACTATTTATATCTTCCGATGTATCATAAGCTAGTATTACAGAATATTCATTTGGCAGGTTTTTTTTAATGTCCGACATTACATGTCTGATTTTAGCAGCTAATTTAATATTGTTTGCATCCTTTTCTGGATATACAACAATATTTATGGTGTTTAAACCATTAACTCGAAAATATGTATTTGGTAATTGTTCTATATATTTAACATTTGCTATATCACCTAAATAAATAATACGCTTATCTGTTTTTTTTAAAGGGATTATATCCCAATTAATATCAGAAGGGATTCTATTGCTTAAAACAACAGGTATTTTATTATTATTCTTTTGACCTTTATATTGCAAATTTCCGATACCTACCATCTCTTTGCCAAAGTAATTATTAACTGACAACGCAATCTCATCTGCTGTTAATTCTAATTCTTCAGTTAACACAGAATTATATTCTATTTGCCATAAATATGGATTTGCTCCAAAAACATTAACTTCATTAACTCCTTTTATCAATGCTAATTTAGGTACAATGTTATTTTTGGCGTATTTTTGAATAAAATAAGGACTTGCATTAGCATTAAGCCTGTATGAAAGAAGAGCTTGCTTTTTGTCTTTGTCATTTTCATACGAAATAACAGGATAACTAACTTGTTCGGGCAATTCGGGGTAGCTTATCCTTATGAGAGTAGCAATTTCAAAACGTAAGGCTTCTAAATTGCTGTGTTTCTTAAATTCAATTTCTATTTTACCGTTTCCTTTTGAAGAAATTGAATTAATATTTTCTATTCCTTTTACTGTGCTAAAAACTCCCTCCAACTTTGAAGTTACTTCCTGTTCTATTATTTTAGCAGAAGCATTATACCAATTATACGAAACTATTATTTGTGGTAATCTTCGTGATGGTTTAAGCCTAATATTCAAAAGCGGAATAAAAGCCATGCCCAATAACATTAAGGCTACAAAAATAGTAATTATTGAAAAGGAAGAAAGCTTGAAACTATTAGTTTGGGCATTAGTCATTGGTTAATTAATCATTAGTATATTAGTCAATATCATTATGATACATAATTGAAAAGTCTTGCAATGAAATGGAACAAATATAGCATTTTTTTAAATAAATTAGGGATGAATGTTATTAGCACTTTTCACCAAAGATGTGACATGCTTTTTTAATGGTTTTAATCCACTTAAAAGTTAAGCTTATGCAAATAAAATCAGCACTAAAAATTGCAAGCATACTTTAAGGTTTCCCAATGACCAATATACCAATGACCACCGCAAAAAACACTACAAGGTCTAAAGACTCTTGTAGGATTTTGCTGCCAATAATCGATATTATAACATAAGATTTATTTTTTTAATG
>JAFGWC010000129.1 GCA_016937695.1 Bacteroidales bacterium | reverse complement strand
TCCTTATTATTATTTCAACCTGAGAAAAAATACTCTAATTTTCAAATATATGACACAAATTGAACTTACCAATTGCATATTCGTAATTTGAAATTGGGGGACATAATGAGTTATAAATGCAACTTTTGCATGGTTTTACATTTTTCCTCAATTTAAACCAGTTTTTTTGCCCGTAAATTTCTTTAAGGATCAGTTCTTCTAAATTATGTATATTCATTTTTCCTAATCTTGGTGCATTTAAATTAGAATAAACACTTCCATCAGGTAAAATATAAAGCTTACCAAAATTAAGTTGGTTTATTGTCTTTCTCGCAAAAATTTCTTTTTGCGTGGGTTTAGCTTCAATAATATCTTCTTTTGATAGAAATATATTTTTTTCAAAAAAATTGATATTTGAATTGTTATAAAACGGATGTGTTTTGTATTTTTGAATTTCTAATTCGGATATAAAAGTTTCACATTTTTCAAAATCATCCTCACTAATAATCTCAAATTCGCAACTATATTTTAAGTTCGTGCATTGTAAATTTTTTGCTTTTTCTTTTAATATCTCAAAGTCAAAACCAGAATCTACTGAAATAACCAGTTCTGCATTTATTTCTGTAATTATACTTAATAATTCCTTATCTATTTCTCTATTTTTGTAGTTTTGATAGATTATGATACTGAAATTATCAAACCTTGCCAATTGGTTTAAAAAGATTTGCCTATCTTCATTCAAAAAATCTGAGAGTCCAATTAAATGAACATTCAATTTATTGCTTTTCAATAGTTGCAAAACCAAACCAATAAAAGGGAAATCAGGTAAAATTTTATTAACTGCTGTATTTCTGTCACAAAAAGGGAACTGGGTGTTTGAAATAGATTGTGAATCAAGATAAAAAAACAAATCGGTAATGTTTTCTGTAATATTATCGCCAAGATTATCTTCTGTGATTTTAAAATCTGTTAGATATTGAGCTGGTACAAATTGAAGTGGTTTTTCGGTTGACCATTCCTTTTTTACAATATCCCCGATGAATATTTTTTTGCAGTTTTCGATAAAATCAGATATTGTACTTACTTTGATATCGTTTTCAAAAACAGGAATAACAAAAAGGTTTTATTTTTTAAGAACTGTATCAACAAAGGTTTTTAGAGGGGCATTTATTTCACTCGTAAAATATTCACCGTTAAGTGTATTATATGCAAATAGTTTATTGTTGTTAAGCGAGATATATGAATATGGTTCCAAATAAAACCAATGAGTTTGATTACCTTTTGTTATTTGACCTTTGTTCTTGTTTGAATAAATTATTTAAAATAAAAGTATAAATATATGCCTGATTCCAATCATTTGTGATTTTTTGCCCGCCCAAATTATGATGCGCTTCAAAAATAGGCCTTGAAATTATTGCATTTGGGCCAGTATTGTATTCTCTAAGTTTAACTGTATATGTTGCAGGGACCCAATAAGGAATTTTCTGATCTTGTACTCCATATATTATTAAAGTATTTGGGTATGCTTGATTTTTTATGTTTTCGTAAGGTGAATATGATTTTATATATTGATATGATTGTTCATCATATGGATTTCCAAATTCACGCCAGTTCCCTGTTTCGCTATATTCAGTTGTGTCAAGCATATTGGTGAGAATATCGACAGAAGGAACGACTAAAACAACAGAATTGAAAAGGTCTGGTCTTTCATTAATAACAACACCAATCAGCAAACCACCCGCACTGCTACCTTCAGCACACAAAAATTGCGGTTTTGTATATTCATTTTCTATCAGATATTCAGCACAAGCAATAAAATCAGAAAAGGTGTTTTTTTTATTCATCAATTTGCCCTCATTATGCCATTTTGGACCAAATTTTTTGCCTCCCCGCACGTGTGCAACAGCATACACAATACCTCTGTCTACCAGACTTAAAACATTGGGGGTAAAACCTGTGTATTCATCCATGCCATAAGCCCCATAGGCTGACAGAACAATTTTTGAATTATTATTTTTCCGTAAAGCTCCCTTTTTGTAGAACAATGTTATAGGTATGCTTATTCCGCAATTGGAAGCCAATAATTCTTCAACCACATAATTTTCAGGTTTATAATTCTCAATTTTATCCTGTTTTTCAATTTTCAGCTTTCTCTGGTTCAATTCGAACACATAATTTGCGGTCGGTGTTTTAAATGACGAAAACCTAATCTTTAAAGAATCGGAGTTTATATTCTGGTACGGTTCTATTAAAATTAAGCCAAATTTTTCAGAAAATTCGATATAATAAAATTTACTTGTATCTGCAAGTGAAATCACTTTTAGTTGGTCTTGGCCATCTCGTCTTTCATTCAAAACAATATAATTTTTAAATATCTCAAACTGACGAATGAAAGCATTTTCATTATGATTTATGAATTCAGTAGTATTTAAGGATTCTGTATTCATTTTCAATATTTTCAAGTTTATTGCATTTTCATTCGTTCGAATATAAAAGTCAGATTTATTTTGTTTTACACTATATCTTATCCCATTTTTCAGCTTTACAACAATCTGAAATCCTTTATCTGAAAGGTCCGCTTTTCTGAAATATGTTTCATTTTCAAAACCTGTTGAATAATAAACAAATATATATTCTCCTGATTCAGATTTCTCTATATCGTAAATTGCAGCCTTTTCGTTCTCTGTAAATATTTTTTTTGATTTTCCTTTTATATTATTTTCATAAACCGAATAGTTATTATTTATTGATTCACAATAAAAATAGGTTGAATCATTTTTTGACCAAATGAAACTTTCAACATCATAAAGGGTATCGATTATCTTGCATTTGTCAATGTCAACTATATAGTTAAGTGAAACCAACGATTCGGATTGAGATGCTGTTACCCTAACAAATTTTTCAGATTGATTGATTGTGACTTCATCTATAGTGAAATCCTGACTTAAGGGTAATTTGTTAAAATCGAAAATAGGTTTTTGATAGCCTGAAATTTTATTTTTCTTTAATAAAACAGGAAATTTATTGTCTGAACTTTTCAATAAATAGATATTATTTGGAGTTTCATCAGTTGTATATTCGTTCTCTAAAGTTTCATTTAGGTTGTCTCTATTCGCAATTTCCTTAAATATAGCTTTTTGTAATTTTGTTTGACTACGTAGCAAGTTTTGAGAATAGGCATATTCATTTTTTAACAGTTCCATTACTTTGGGATTCTTTATGTCATGTATCCATTGGTAATTGTCAATAATTGTGTCTTTATGGAAGGTTTTTGTAAAACTTATTTTTTCAGCTAAGGGTTGACTTACTGACCCTGAAGTAGCGAAACGATTTACAAATTGGCTTTCAATAGGATCTTTATATTCCAAATCGCTTTTAATACTATCATCTATTTCTGTCGAGACAATCTTATTATATTTTTCCCAGAATTCTTTGTTATAATCTTGATTAAAAGCACCAAGTGAACTGTTAATATTGAAAGGAATCAGACTGTCCTTCATTTCACCTTTGAATTTTTCAGTTTTTCCAAAATGTATTTCATTTATCAATAAAGTTTCATATGTTGTAAAATTAACGTTTGGTGTAGATTCCTTAAAAATATAGTATTTAGAAAACTCAAGTTCATAATCCATTTTTCGCCGAATTGTATTTAAATACCATTTTTCGCCAATTTTACGGTAATTTAATTTAACACCGTAACCTTCTAAATTAAGTGTGTCAATTGTATTCGGGAATGGCTTTGAGTAAAAAGCTTCCGGAGAACCGAATGAAAGATTGATTTTCAATTTTGGGTGCTTGTTTATTAAATGGTATTCAAAACCAACAAAGGCTAATGAGTTTGCATCTATATAAATTGTACCTTCGAAATAATTCTTTGAATAAGTACTGTTTGATATTATTTTCGGTTGAAATTCAATAATATAAACCTTATTTTCATTATATTCAGTATACCCAGTAAAGGTATAATTGTAATTTATGAAATTTTTTTCATTTAAAAACATATCGTCTGCCCGCAATTTAACTTTATCGGCTGCAGTAATTGGTAAAATGCCCCCAGAAATAATCGGATACATATGCGTAGTATGAAAACTTTCAGAAGAACGGATTGCATTTATTTTTACCTGGTCTTTTCCAAAAGGTGGGAAATCCCATTTTGGTACCAACGCTACAGGTTTTCCAAAATAGTCAGGTAACTGAACATTTGTATAATCATCAATTAAATATATTGTTTTCTTTTTGGATGAAAATCTTTTCTGATATCCATAATAATTGAAAGTACATGCAGCATCCGTGTACTTAATAAATCGATTGTTTTCTTTAATTATTTCTTTATAATAGGCATCCATTTTTGTTTCGCCTTTATTATAGTTTTCAGGGATTTTCTTTATTGCGTTTTTTATAATAGATAAAGGATCAATAGGTTTTATTTCCACTTCACTTAACATATAGGTTTTGGCTGTTAAAGAAATATTTAAGAATTTCTCTGGTGAATTATTTTCGATAGTATATTTTTTTGATTCATATCCTAAAATTGAGAAAAGAAGAGTTATTTGTTCTGTTTTGTCTTTTTTTATTGATAATTCAAAAACCCCTTTTTCATTAGTACATGTACCTATACCTGAATTTTCTAATTGAACAGAAGCGAAAGATAAGATTTCTTGAGTGTTGGAATCTGTTAATTTTCCTGAAATTTTAATATTCTCTTGCGAAAACGCATATGAGGCAAAAAACAAAAACATTAATAAATATATTTTCATAGCTGTTATTTTTATAATTTTTTTTAAGACATCCACGTAAATATCTTTATTTTTTTCGAGATGCCCGATTTGAGTTGACAAATATTTAGAATACTTCTCCTTGTTCATAAATCCGTTACAAATTGGTTTATCGGAGCCTAAATCAAGATAAAACATACATTGAACACAAGTTAAAATATTGTAACATCGTGAACATAAATGTTCAATTTTTTTATAATAAGCATTGTATTTTTGAGCTATTTTAAAATAATCAATATTGACTCCTGTTTCTGTTACATTACCAAATGCATATTCATGACCAATATGTTCACAAGGAAGCAATGTTCCATCAACTAGCGAAAAAATAGACAATTCACCTGGGAGGCATGTTGAGCCGCCAATTATTAATCTATTAGTGTTTGAAGAAAAAAAGAAAGATTTGAAAATTGTATCCAGGTTTGCTTCATTTACTATATGAAGTAACTTTGCTACTGCTGCCTTATCAAAAGATTCGATTAGTAAATCAGTGTCCATATTTGTATAATCTTCATTAGCTGGCGAAACAAATTGATTATTTAGAAAAACCTTATTAAATTTAGGTCTAATCTCCGGACTGACTCCGGTAGTAGATATATTTGATAGGATTATTTCAATTTTTTCTTTTCGAAATTCTTTTTTAAAATATTCATAAACTTCATTATAATCATTTCTATTATGAAGTACTGTACCAAGCTTTACATTGTGGGAGAAAAAATCAGGGAAATAGTCTTTAATGTATTTTAAATTTAGGAACACTGTATCAAAAGAATTTTCACCATTTTCTTTTATTCTATAACTGTTACTTTCTTTATCGCCATCTAAACTGACCATAATACTGAAATCATTTTCAGTAAGAGTATTAATATGCTTTTTGAGTAGCATCCCATTGGTAGTCATTCTGTACTTTGGTCTTATTTTAGTAGCGAATTTTTGTTTTATTAGACCAATTGTTTCTTCGATTAATTTTTTATTTATAAGGGGTTCTCCACCATAAAAATTAATCTCTATTTCTTGACTAAATTCTTCTTTTATATTATCCGCACGAAAATTTAATAAACTTTTAACTATATCAAAATTCATATTTTTATCGCGTCTTGTTTGATAATGGCCATAAAATTCACCATATATGCAGTATTGACATTTTAAATTACATTTTTCTGTTGTTTCAAAAACTAATGATTCTGACTGGTTTATTGCGTTTGATATTTCTTCTGCATTTGTCTTTCTTACTATTAATTCTCCGTTTTCGAAAAAACCATTTTCTTTCAAAAAGATATATTTTGAATAATAATATTCAATTTCATTATTATCAATCTCACCAATTCCCTCTATAAATATCTTACTGTCTTTATAAAAATTGATATTTTCAATAAAATTATGATGGTTTTTAATTATAAAATTCAAAATTGGAGATATGAATAATACTTTTTGCTTGTAATAATTAAAAAGATAATTATTGTTACTTTTTGTATTGATTAATAAGCTTGATAACATAAAATATTTTTTGAAAAAGCCTCAAAACGATAGTGTTTTGAGGCTTAAAGTGTTAATAATTATTGAGCACTTTTGAATTCATGAACTGGTACTTTACATTCGGCCATCCTGGGATCGGATACGATACAAGAATATAGGCATCCACCACAAATTGCTTGTTCATAGCCACCTTTTATACTTTTCAGTTCTCTTTCTTCTAAAACATCTTTCGATAATTTAGTTAATTTTAATTTGTTTTTCATTTTGTCGATTTTAAATGTTAACGAATAGTTTACAAACACTTTAGAATATGATTCTTACATTAAAACACTTATACAAGCGTGCACTCTTGTTTAAATATTTTCCAGTAAAAAACACAATCACTTTTGTTTGATATCGAATCCAAAGATAATTCGTCTCAGTTTGATGTCATCGAACTGATAAAAAAAGTTAGAAATTTTTCTGAACGAGCTCCATCTTTAATGTTTTTCAATTCATCTTCAGTAATTTCTTCGTTCATAAAACCTATTTTGAGTATTCCGTTGGAGGTATAAACAAATGTTTTTCGTTCATCGTTGTACTTTATAGGTGCATCATATTGTTTCATTATATTTATGTATGAATATAATGTACTTTTAGCAATACCAAGTTTTTGTGCAAACTGATCTGGATTTCCTGTTGCCTCCATTCTAATAAGTTGATCGATTCTTTTAATTTTCTCAAATAAGTCATTTAGTGCCATATTCCGTTATTTTTGGTTTATTCAATTTGGTGTTAACGGAACTGCACTTATGCAGGCGGGGTAGGTGGCTTGTGTAGTGAAGTGGGCGAAGCCCACGAAATGGAACAAGCTACCCAAGCCACTGACGACCAACACAATGTTACCCACATTTTTTTTATTTCATATCTTTCAGTATTTCAATCAATTCGGAAACCGTTTTTGCTCCGTCTAATCTGGCTGAATTAAACACCATGAAATATCTGTATTTATCTCCTGATTTACTCGCCCACTTTTGACCTAATCGTAGTTTTTGCAAACTGTCCGAATTGTCTAAATGGTCTCCTTTGGTTTCAATCAGTATTATTTT
>JAFGWC010000128.1 GCA_016937695.1 Bacteroidales bacterium | reverse complement strand
TATGCTGTGGCTGATGGATATATTTCAAGAATAATGGTTTCTGCTTCAGGTTATGGAAAAGCTTTGTATGTAAATCATCCAAATGGTTATGTTTCTGTTTATGCTCATTTAAGCAGATTTAAAAAAGATGTTGAGGATTATATATTTAAATATCAGCATGATAATGAAGAATTTGAGATAAATCTTTATCCTTTGCCAAATCAGTTTAAAATTAAAAAATCTGAAATAATAGCAAAATCAGGAAATAGCGGCAGATCTTTTGGCGCTCATCTCCATTTCGAAATAAGAGAAACTCAATCTGAGAAACCAATAAATCCTTTATTGTTAAATTTTAATATTGAAGACACAATCGCTCCTAAAATATTTTCGATTTATATGTATAATTTTGAAGGAGAAAATGGCTCTGAAATGATTATCGATAAAAAAAATATTAATGGCAATATAATTAAAGTTTTTGGAAAAATTGGTTTTGGAATAGAAGCTTTCGATTTTATTAATGGAAGAAACTCAGCAACAGGACTTTACAATATTGATTTATTTGTAGACGACTCTTTAATTTTCTCGTATACGCTAAATAAAATTTCTTTCTTTGAAAATAGATATTTAAATATTTTTATTGATTATTCTGAAAGAAAAGGAACAGGAAAAAAGATTTCAAAATGTTTTATTGAACCAAATAATAATTTGAGTATTTATGAAAAAAATAAAAATAATGGCATTTATGATTTTTCAGATTTAAAAACTCATTCTGTAAAAATATTAGCAAAAGACGTAAGTGGAAATAATAGCTCTATAAATTTTAATGTAGAATCTGATTCAAGTTTTAAGATAAAAGACAAAAAAAATTATCACAACTTAAAAAAAATATATTTTTCAAAGAAAAACTTTTATTTTACAGATAAAATTAAAATTATTTTTCACTTAAATACCTTATATAGTGATATTTACTTAAATTATTACAGTTCAAAAAATAAATTTTCAAAATATTCTGATATACATAATATACATGATTCTTATATTGCTTTACATAATAAGATTACAATTGCAATAAAACCAGATAACTTAGAACACGGTTTAAGAAAAAAAGCTTTAATTGTCAAGTTAAAAGAAAATAATAAATTAGAAGCTTTTGACAGTAGGTGGAAAGATGGTTTTATTGAAACAAATACATCATATTTTGGAAAATATTTTGTAAGTATAGATACAATTGCACCTAAAATTAAGTCAATAAATTTTAACAAAAAAAATAAACAAAATAAAATTATAAAATTTAAAATTAGAGATAACTTGTCTGGAATTGAAACTTATAAAGGATATATTGATAAAAAATGGGTTTTATTTGAATATGATAAAAAAACAAATACAATATATTGCAATTTAGATAAAGAAAATTTAAAAAAAGGGAAACATATTTTAAAATTAATCGTAAAAGATAAAAAAGGAAATGAAAGCATTTTTAAATCTAATTTCATTTATTAATCAAATATATTTTAACAGTATTTTTTTTTTTCTAATTTTCAGTCAAATTGAAAGCATTTTTAAATTTAAATTTTTTCTATGAAGGTATTAATTGTTGAAGATGATTTTGCATCAAGAGAATTTCTAATAAATCTTATAACACTAGAAGGTTACGAAGTATATTCTGCAGATAATGGAGAAGAAGGAATAGAAGAATATCAAAAACATTTACCTGATATAATTATCAGCGATATACAAATGCCCAGAATGGATGGTTTGCAAATGCTGAAAATTTTGCGAAACCAAAAATCAGATACTATATTTATTGTTACAACAGCCTATGGCAGTGAAGATTATGCAATAGACGCACTTAGATTAGGTGCAAATAATTATCTTAAAAAGCCAATTGAAAGAAAAAATCTGCTAAGCTTATTAAAAAAATATAATGCATTAGTTGATAGCAGAAAATTAGCTAAAAAAGCCGAAGGAAAAACAATTGAAAGACTTATAAAAATTGAATTTAATACAGATATTCATCATATTCCATCCATTGTAAATCAGTTAATTAACGAAATAAGCGACAATATTGAAGAAATCGAAAAAACTAATATTGAATTAGGTTTAGACGAACTTATTACTAATTCAATTGAACATGGAAATCTTGAAATCTCTTATGATGAAAAATTAGAAGCAGCTGATAATAATACTCTTACGCAACTATATTCTGCAAGAATGAAAAATTCTGAATTTGCAAATAGAAAAATTATTGTAGAATATGTTTACAATAAAAACTGGTTTGAATGGACAATTACTGATGAGGGAAAAGGTTTTGACTGGAAATCAATACCAGATCCAACAGAAGGAAATCAACTTATGGAATTAAACGGTCGTGGTATTTTCATTACTCATTTTCTTTTTGATGAAATGGAATATACTGGAAAGGGAAATAAAGTTAGAGTAAGAAAATATCTAAAATCAAAAAACGACTAAAACCTAAAATAAAAAATGAGTTTCAGCTTTCAACTTAACTTAAAAACTAAAACTCAGAATAATCAAAACTAATAAATTAAAAATTATTTTTGCAGTAAACCTCTGGAAATCACTATTTTCTGAATTTCGGAAGTGCCTTCATAAATTTGAGTTAATTTAGCATCACGCATCAATCGTTCAACATGATATTCTTTTACATAACCATAACCACCATGTATTTGAACAGCTTCAGTAGTAACTTTCATAGCATTATCGGCGGCAACTAGCTTAGCTAATGCACTTGCATGCGAATGTTCTTTACCTTCAGATTTTAACCAAGCAGCTTTATAAACAAGCAAACGAGCGGTTTCAACCATAGCTTCCATATCCGCTAATTTAAATGCAATTGCTTGATGCTCAGATATTAACTTGCCAAAAGCTTTTCTTTCTTTTGAATAAGCCACAGCTAAATCCAATGCACCTTGAGCTATACCTAAAGCTTGAGCCGCAATTCCAATACGACCACCATTTAACGAATTCATAGCTAATTTAAAGCCAAAACCCTCTTCGCCAATCCTATTTTCTTTTGGAACTTTAACATCAGTAAACATTAAGGAAGTAGTATCTGAACCTCTCATGCCCATTTTATCTTCTTTTATACCAACCTCAAAACCTTTCATGCCTTTTTCAACAATAAAAGCGTTTATTCCTTTATGTCTTTTTTCCTTATCTGTTTGAGCAAAAACAATATATACAGAAGCATTTTTACCATTTGTTATCCAGTTTTTTGTTCCGTTTAATAAATAATAATCGCCTTTGTTTTCTGCTGTAGTTCTCTGATGTGTGGCATCAGATCCTGCTTCTGGTTCTGAAAGAGCAAACGCTCCTATAATTTCACCGGCAGCTAATCTTTTTAAATATTTATTTTTTTGTTCTTCAGTTCCATAATGTTCTAATCCATAGCATACTAGCGAATTATTAACAGACATTACCACAGAACATGAAGAATCAATTTTAGAAATTTCTTCAATTGCCAAAACATAAGAAACAGCATCCATACCTCCACCATTATATTTTGGATCAACCATCATTCCCATAAATCCAAGCTCACCCATTTTTTTTACTTGTTCTGCCGGAAAAATTGCTTTATTATCTCTTTCAATAACTCCTTCAAGAAGCTCAGTTCTAGCAAAATCTTGAGCCGCTTGTTTAATCATCAGTTGTTCTTCTGTAAATTCAAAATTCATATTTTTTATTTTTTTATTGATACAATTCAAATATTTACATACAAATATACATTCAGATTATGTATTTTTAAAATTTGATTAAAATTATAATAATAAAATTGAAGAAAGCATTTTATTGATAAATATTTATTAGTGAACCTTTGTTAAATATAAATCATTGTTTAATTTGTGTTAAAGATATTTCAAAAAGTTAAACATCAAACAATCAATGGCTTACAAAACGATAAGTAAGCATTTAAGTTTGTTAACTAAAAACATAATGATATTCAACTACTTAAATATCATTAAATAAATAAATATTAAAAATATATTAGCTAAATTTATAAGCATGGTTCAAAAATTGCTGAAAGTATATTTATTATTATTATATTTATTTTTTAAATTAAATTTATTAATCAGTAATGTTAAAAATTAAGCAAATATTAATTATTTTTATTCTATTATTAATAAGCTCTGATTATATAATTTCTCAAACCACATACAAAAAACTGGCACTAACAAAACAAGATTCTGCACAAATAATAAAATACACCGAAAATTATGAAATTTACATCTCAAAAAACGATCTAAGAAATTCAAGTGATTTTTTAAATCAAATAGCAGAAGTATACTGGAAGCATAATCATTTTGAAAAAAGTGCAGATTATTATTTACAATCTTTAAAACTTAACGAAAAACTAGGTAACGAAAATGGAATGGCCGGCATTCATAGCAATTTAGGCATGATATATTCTGATTTAGGACAATATCAAAAATCAGTTGACCATCTTATGCAAGCTGTTGCTAAAAGACGAAAAGAAAAAAATACTATATCAGGAAGAGAAAACTTATTTAACTCATTATTAAACTTAGCTTCTGCATTGAAACAATTAGGAAGATATAACGAAGCAATAAAATATTTAAAAGAAGCCTTAAATTACGCTCAGGAAATAAATAATCTTGAAAAAATAGCTATTTTTTATTTACAATTGGCTGAAGTTAATGAAAGTGCTGGAAATCAGGCAGAAGCAAAAAATTATACAGAAAAGTACATGACATTTTACAAACAAATGCAAGATGAAGAAGTAAGTAAAAGTCATATTGCTATGGAAAATGAGAGGTTAAAATCTGAACAAATTTCTCTTGAAAACAGATTAAAAGAAATGGAGTTACAAGAAAAAACTGTTGAGCTTGAACAAAAAGTTATTGAAGTAAAAAAATATGTATCAAAAGCAGATTCTCTCGCAAACACACTTTCAAAAGAACAATTAGCAAAAAAACTAATAGAGCAACAAGCTGAACAAGAACGACTTAATCAACAAAAAAGACTAATATTATTAGGATCTGTTTTTTCAATTGTATCGATTATTGCAATTCTACTTTATTATGCATTTCGACAAAAGAAAAAAGCTAATATTGAACTTGAGAATAAAAATAAAGAAATATTAAGGCAACAAGATGAGATAATTGCTCATAGAGATTTACTTAACATTAAAAACAAAGAACTAGACAAAAAAAACAATCAAATTACTGAAAGTATTAAATACGCTAAATTAATACAAACAGCCATTCTTGAAAGAGAGATGGGTTTAAATGAATACATTCCTGAATCGTTTATACTTTTTAAGCCAAAAGATATTGTTAGTGGAGATTTTTATTGGTATACCGAAACTAATAACAAATTATTAATTGCAACAATTGATTGCACAGGACATGGAGTTCCAGGAGCATTTATGTCGTTAATTGGTGCAAATATTTTAAATCAAATTGTACTTAATAATAAAATTACTGAACCAAATGAAATTCTTGAAGAACTTCATATTGGTGTAAATATTGCTTTAAATCAAAAACATACAGGTAATGATGATGGAATGGATGCTTCTATTTTTGTAATTGACAAAAAAAGAAAAATATTGAGCTATGCCGGAGCACAAAATCCACTAATTATTATTAAAGATGATAAATTAGAAGAAATTGAAGCAGATGATATTTCTATTGGCGGACCTTATAGAGAGCAAAATAATGAATTTACAAAAAAAGAAATAAAACTTAAAGGAGATACATATATCTATAGTTTTTCTGATGGATATCAAGATCAATTTGGTGGAACAAACGATAAAAAATTCATGCTAAACAGATTGAAGAAATTATTTATGGACAACCATAAAAAAGATATGAATGAACAAAAGGAAATACTAAACAATACAATTGAAAATTGGAAAAGAGAAAGCAGAACAAAACAAACAGATGATATTTTAATAATAGGTTTGCATTTAAAATTTTAATTTTTTTATTTTAATCGATAATAAAAAGCTAACAACATAACTATTAATAAATGAGAAACTTAACAACTACATATCTACTTTTAATAGCAATATCCCTTAACTTTTTAATAATAAATAAAACATCAGCACAAGAACAACTAAAACATGATATAAAATATTATCTTTCTGATGATGGAAAATTATATTGGAATAAGAAATTACCTGTATACATAAGAATTTCCCCAAATCCAACAGATTCTGGTTTACTGATGAAAAGTGAAATAACCAAACAATATACAAATCCATACTATTTTGATACAGAAGGAAAAAATAAAATAAGGAGTAGATGGGCAACAGACCAAGAAACAGGAAAAACCATAATGCCGCAAATGGAAGTTATTTGGGAAGTTTATGTAGATGGAATTGCACCAAACTCTAATTTAAATTTTTTAAAATCGACAAAATATTTTAATGGCAAAAACACATATTACGGCTCAGACATTTTATTTAATATCGAATCAAAAGATGCAAATTCAGGTATCGACAAAATATATTATTCGTTAAATGAAGATTCATATATGCCTTTAAATCAAGAACTTAATTTCAAATTTAGCGGAAAACAAACAGTAAAATACTATGCGGTTGATAATGTTGGAAATGTTGAAACACCTAAAGAAAATACATTCTTTGTTGACAATATTCCTCCAAAAACATATTATACTATTACAGGAATTTCTAATAATGAAATTATAGCCGTTAGCACAAAAATATATTTAACAGCAGAAGATAGTTTGTCTGGTGTTAGTAAAACATATTACAAAATTGATGATGGAAAAGAAATTTTATATCAATCTGGTACAAATATTCCAATCTCTAATTTGAATGATGGTGAGCATAAATTAAATATATACTCTATTGACAAAGTAAATAATAAAGAAGAGGAAACCACTGTGAAATTTTATTTGGATAAAACCGGTCCAATTATAGCTTCAGATATATTAGGCGACAGGTATTTGATGGGCGATAAAACTTTTTTTTCTGGAAGAACCAAAATGAAATTAACAGCGGTTGATAATAAGTCTGGAGTTGATGAAATATTTTATTCTGTTGATGGCTCTGAATTCACAAAATATGATCAACCCTTCTATTTACCATCAATTCCGGGAGTTCATATTGTAAAATATTTTGCTACCGACAAAATGCAAAATAATTCAGAAGGAAAATTATCTAAATATGAAAAATACAAGCATGTTGTTAGTAGAATTTATGTTGATTTAACTGGTCCAATTCTATCACATCAATTTATTGGGCCTAAATATATTTCAAGAGACACAATTTATATAAATAATGAAACCAAAATTGAATTATCAGGAAAAGACATTGAGTCAGGAATTAAAGAAATAACATATACAATTGATAATCAGGCAGAAGAAATAAGTTATAAAGAACCATTTCAGGTAAAAAATCAAGGATTTCATCATTTGGTTTACTATGGTTATGATAATGTTAATAATAGAAATAGAGCAGAATTATCATTTGATGTAGATTCTGTTGGACCTGACATAAAATATAATTTTAGCATTGAACCTCTTGGAATTAAAGATAGTTTAGATGTATATCCACAACATGTAATTTTATATTTAGGTGCAACAGATAAAGTAATTGGCGCAAAAGAATTATTTTATTCAATAAATAACGGCGCTTTTAAAACATATTTATTCTCTGTAAAAGGATTTATAAAAAATTCTGTTAATAAAGTAGATATAAAAGCTAAAGACTATTTAAATAATGAAACATCACTTGAATTAGAATTTTATATTGAATAAATTAATCAACTTTCAAAAAAAAATCATCAAATAAATTATTATATTATACTGATTATAAAAGCTATATACTTATAAATGTATATAGCTTTTATAATAATATGTTGTGAAACTATACAACAAGGAATACATTCAGGAATCTTTATTAATTTCTCGAAACAATAAATTAACAGCTTTAATTTATCCTGATTATGAATTAATGGACGAAAATAAAATTAAAATTAATGAAATTGAAACTAATTTAAATAAATTAAAAATTGAAATTAATAATGATTTGCCATCATATAAACAAATTTCTAAGCTAGAACTTTTTCTAACAGAATTTGAAAAAACACCTAAAAAAAATATTAAAAGATATTTGTATCAAACTTAATTAAAAAAAACAAATTAAAATTTCACTTATTTTTAAATATAAGCTTATTTAAATAGTTTTTAACAAATTTATATCATAATAATATTAAATTTGCATGTAAATGAAAGAATGTAAAGCTTAATGATAAAAAAAATAAAAAAATCAGAAATAGACGGACAAATTACTGTGCCAAGTTCAAAAAGTCATTTTCAAAGACTTTTAGCCGGTGCTTTATTATCTAAAGGTAAATCTGAAATTAATTTCGTTTCAATAAGTAATGATACACGTTCAGTAATTGAACTAATTCAATTATTAGGCGCAAAAGTTGAAATTTCAAAAAATCAAATAACAATTGAAGGCGGATTCAGAGATTCTGCAATTAATTTAAATGTTGGCGAATCAGGTCTTGGTTTAAGATTGTTTACGCCAATTGTAGCTTTACAAAATAGAATTTTTAAAATTACTGGAACAAGAACATTACTTAATCGCCCGGTTGATTTTATTGTTGAAAGCATGAAAAAATTTCATGTTCATATTGAATCAGACAATGGCAAACTTCCATTATATATTAAAGGTCCACTTGTAGCAGCAGATGCTGAAATTGAAGGTTCTTTTAGCTCTCAATTGTTAACCGGTTTATTAATGTCATTACCATTAATAAAAGAAGATTCAAAAATTACTGTTAAAAACTTAACAAGCAAACCATATATAGACTTAACTATCAATACATTAAAACTTTTCAACATTAAAATAGAACATAAAAACTATAAAACATTTAATGTTAAAGGAAA
Source organism: Bacteroidales bacterium (assembly GCA_016937695.1). Taxonomy (GTDB): domain Bacteria; phylum Bacteroidota; class Bacteroidia; order Bacteroidales; family NBLH01; genus NBLH01. The sequence goes on along the minus strand of JAFGWC010000128.1, from coordinate 1,764 downwards.
ACAAAATTATACTCCTGTTAAAGTAAATGTAGAAGGAGATTGGAGTTCTGCTGCATTTATACTTGTTGCTGCTGCAATTAGTGGTGAAATTTTGGTTAAAGGATTAAATTTTGAATCTATGCAAGGTGATAAAAATATAATAGAAGTACTTAAAAAATGCGGTGCAAAAGTAGAAATAGATAATAATTTAATCCGTGTAAAAAAATATAAATTAATTGCTTTTGAGTATGATGCAACAGAAACACCTGATTTATTTCCGCCACTAGTTGCTCTTGCAGCAAATTGCAAAGGAATTTCTACTATTCATGGTGTTAATAGATTAATACATAAAGAAAGTAATAGAGCAAACAGTTTAAAAAGCGAATTTGAAAAATTGGGAGCAAACATTGCTATTCATGAAGATAGAATGTTAATTGAAGCTGACGGATTAACCGGTAATAAAGTTAGTTCACATGACGACCATAGAATTGCAATGGCACTTACAGTTGCAGGATTAACTGCATCAGGTGATACAGAAATTGAAAAAAGTGAATGTGTTAGTAAATCATGGCCAAGTTTTTTTCAGCAATTAAATTCAATAGGTGCAATAATTAATTAGTAAATCTAAATAGTTAATTTGTTTATTGGATGAACACTTTTGGTAGAATATATAGAATAAGTATTTTCGGTGAATCTCATGGAAAATATATTGGAATTACAATAGATGGCTGCCCTGCAGGAATAAAACTACAAGAATCTGATTTTCAACATGATATATTGCGTAGAAAAAGTGGTTCTAAAGGAACAACAACTAGAATAGAAATTGATTTTCCTGAAATTATAAGTGGTGTTTTTGAAGGAAAAACAAGTGGCTCACCAATTACAATATTATTTAAAAATGAAAATGAAATCTCAAAAGATTATTCAAAAATAAAAGATTTAGCAAGACCGGGACATGCAGATTTTACATCTTATAAAAAATTTAAAAATTTTAACGATTATAGAGGCGGTGGTCATTTTTCTGGAAGATTAACATTAGCAGTTGTTGCAGCCGGGGTAATTGCAAAAAAAATTATTGATCCTGTAAAAATTACTGCAAAAATAATAGAAGCAGGCGGAAACAAAAACATTGAACAAGCAATTGATAATGCTATTAAAAATAAAGAATCAATTGGTGGTATAATTCAGTGCTCAGCCACAAATATTCCAATAGGTTTAGGCGAACCTTTTTTCGACTCTATAGAATCAGTAATAAGTCATGTAGTTTTTTCAATACCTGCAATTAAAGGAATTGAATTTGGTTCTGGATTTAAAGCTGCTCAAATGTTTGGTAGTCAGCACAATGATGAAATTATTGATAACTCCGGAAAAACAAAAACCAATTATTCTGGCGGAATTAATGGAGGAATCACAAATGGAAATAATTTAATTTTTAATGTAGCTGTTAAACCTACTTCCAGCATTTCAAAAACTCAAAAAACAATTAATCTACAAACAAAAAAAATTGAATCAATAAATATTTTGGGAAGACATGATACTTGTATTGCTCTTCGCGTTCCTGTTGTTATTGAAGCAGTTACCGCAATTGCATTAGCTGATTTTTATCTTATAAACAAAGAAATAAACTAAAAAATATAATTTTTCATAAAAAATCTAAGTATCAAATCTTGGTAAAGTAAAAATAAATCTGCTACCCTTATTTTCTTCACTTACGGCGTATATTTTTCCATTATTTTTTTCAATAAACTCTTTACATAAAACAATTCCAAGTCCTGTTCCTCTTTC
>JAFGWC010000127.1 GCA_016937695.1 Bacteroidales bacterium | reverse complement strand
TATAAAACATTCCTCCCATTTCTAATTCATCTCCTGCAACAGCAAATGTATAATCTTGCGATACAGATCCATACCACCATCCATCATCATCATCAACCCCAGTATATGTTCCAACAAAATCATTCAGCCCATCAGTAAGTGAACAAAACGGTACAACATCCACAACAGTCTCAGAAACATCTACTAAACCTTCAGAATTTGTTTCAGTAACAGTAATAGTTTGCAAGCCAGGTTCAGTAAAATTAATAACAGCATTATATGTTTCTTCTAAATCAGGAGTTACAGTTCCACCAGTAACAGCCCAAGTATAAGTAGAAAACTTCATGTCGTTTGAATTATACAAATTTACTGAATACTCATAATCAAAAGTTTGTATTGGCTCATTATCTCCAGAAACACCAGCGCATGTAAAAGGAAATATAGCAGTAACAACAACTGTATCCTTAAAAGGCTCACTAACTTTGCCAGCCGCAGTTGTTTCAGTAACTGAAACAATAAAGTCTCCTGTTACTAAAGCATCCGTAACATAAACATAACCTGTAGCTTCTTCATCAAAATTAGTAACATCTGCTCCTGTTGAAACAGTCCATTGATATGTTGAACCGCCTCTAATAACTGTTTTATAAGAATATGTTCTACCGATCATAGGTGTTACAGAAAGATCACTTGTCAAATTAGTCAAAACCGGTTCGTAATTACCGTAATCGAAACTATCTTCCTTATTACAAGCACCTGCAAAAAACAAAGTGGCAAAGATAATTAAGGAAAATAATATACTTAAATATTTTTGTTTCATAATTTATATATTTTAAAGTTATAACTCATACCATTGAAAGTATAAATCTAATTCTATTTGAACCAGCCAGTATTTGAAGTATTAATTCCATCGGCATTTTCAACTCCACCATAAGTATAATAATCTAACCCGTAGATTTCAAGGTGAGCACCAGGAACTGGAAAATGCAACAAAGTTCCATATTGTAACATATCTCTTCTTCTCATGTCACAGAATTCGATACCAACCCCTGTATAAACAAGCTCTAAAGCTCTTTCGTAAAAGATTGCATCCATTAATGCCGCATCTGTTTCAGTTCCATCCAATGCAGCTAAAGTGCCAATACTTACTCTTGTTTTATTTATAAGTTGAGCAACTGTTGTTTTGCTTCCAGCTGTATGTAAAAGAGCTTCTGCTAAATACATATCATTTTCAGTAACTTTATAATCATAAGCAATTCCATTTATCCAATTATCATAAAGATAATTGTAACGATTAAATTTATAAGTAGAGAAATGATAATAGCCTCTTTCTGGTCTAAATCCGCATGATTCAATTTCATCAAAATAAGTAGTTAATCTTGCATCATTAGAAGTAGCAAATTTTGGATCTGGTTCTGTTCCATCATCTGAATATCTATCAGGATATGCAGGATCCATAAGGTTAATGACTCTTAAATCAGTATGTAACCAAGTAGGACTTGCCGATTGTGCAATATATGAAGAATACCACAAATTACTTTCACACATAACTGATAAATCGAAATCAATACCATTTTCAGCATAAGTTTTCACTTTAGTCCAATCAGTTGCATCATTTTCTGCTTTTGTTCTTGCGGATAAAACCATATAACGTGCAGCGTAAGAATTTATCATCATTTTTAATTGGGCGTTTGTTAAAGCAACCCCTGCAAACCAAGGCGCAGGAAGAGTAAAACTGCTACTACAATAAGTAATAGCTTCATCAAAGTCACTAATTGCTTGTGCAGTAACGGTTTGATATGACTGTAAATCAGTGTTTGTCAAATCCTCATGAGTTGCAATTGGTGAAGCATCATACAACATACCAATTTGCGCATAAGCTAAGCCTCTATTGAAATACGCCCAAGCTAATACCATATTATTTTCAGACCCCTCTGCACCAATTTGAGCACCATTCAATAATACTGAAGAAAGCACATCATTTGCTTGAGAAATAATGGAGAATCTTGTTTCAACAAATACTTGAAAATTAGTTACATAATCATAAGTAGGTAAATTATTAAATGCAGCCCTTGGTTCAGATGACAAAGCTCGCATACCAAAATTACCCCAAGAACAAGTTTGGTGATCAGCCATAGTAATAAGTGGCATTGCAGGACCATTAGAAGAAGAATGTCCTAAAGAAAACCATTCTTGGTATAATCCAGAGGCAACCCCTTTCAAATCTTCAGGGGTAGATAATACTTTGGCCATATCCGGATTATTTAGATTCTCTACTTCTAATCTATCCTTTAAACAGCTCGTAAACGACACCATTATCATAATAGCGCCAACAATTACTGTAAATTTAATATTTTTCATATCTCTTCTGTTTAAAATTTAATTTCAATTGAACCAGATATTGTTCTGAAATGTGGATATCCATATGCATCTATTGCATAAATTTGTCCATTCCCGGCTCTTCCAACTTCTGGATCCATTCCTGAATAAGTTGTCCAAGTTAATAAATTTCTACCAACTAGTCCCACTTTAATATCTTTTATAAACCCTTTTGTTAAATTAGAAACTTGTTTACTAAAATTATAATACAAAGAAACCTCTCTTAATTTAACATAAGTACCGTCTTCAACAAACTCTGAGCTAAAATTATTTACATTATATAAACTCTGGAAATAATCGTAAGCTTTCTTTTCTTGAGGAGCTACACCATACATATCAGCATCACCATGTAAATTATCTCTATAACTCCATTGTCTTTGTCTGTTATAAATATCGCCACCTTGTTTCCATTGGATCAAGAAATATAAAGAAAAGTCTTTATATTTTAAAGTATTTGATAAAGACAAATTAAAATCTGGGTTCACATCACCAATTTCCATTTTGTCTGCAATTCCATCATTATTTTCATCTAACTGGAACACTCTTTCATTAATTGTACCCATTGAACCTCTGGGAACAACATATCCGTCATCATTAACCTCATAATTATCAATAACATCACCATCAGCTAATTGATTTGTCATTTGGTCTAATGAAGTTACAAACTTATATCCATAAAGAATACCGAAAGTTGCACCTTCTTCAATATAAAATGCTTGACCATCTTGAACTATTTGATCATCAGGTTGCATTAAAAATGAAGGGACATCAAGTTTTGTTACCATCATTCTACTTCTATCAAAAATCAAATTTGCCGACCATGAAAAGTCATTTGTTTTAATAATATCAGCACCTAGTGTAAACTCAAAAGTATTAGTTTCTAATGTACCTGCATTTTGCCATTGACCTGAGAAACCTGCAACTGGGGCTAAAGGAACATACATAAATTGATCAGTTGTTACTGTATTAGAATAAGCAGCTTCAAAAGTAAATCTTTTTAGGAAATTAACATTTAAACCTACTTCAATTTCAGTTGATTTAGAAGGTTTTAAATCTTTATTTCCTAGCGTACTTTTAGAAGTAGATCCTGAGGATATAGAATAAGTTTCATATTGTGCAGCAAATCCCGGTCTTTGACCAGCGGTACCAATTGCAGCACGTATTTTCAATTCATCGATTCCAGGGATTTCAAAATCTTCAGAAATTCTCCAAGCAGCAGATACTCTATAATATGGATGATATCTTTGATTTTCCCCAAATAAAGATGACCCATCATACCTTAACATAGCATCTGCAAGATACTTGCCTTTATAGTCTGCCTGAACTATACCAAAAATATTCTCTGCTCTGATATCAGATTGATAAGAAGATGAAGAAATAGGTCCTCCAATTGCATTAATTGAAGGTATTCCTCCTAAAGTAAAGTCCTCACCAAAAGTCCAAACTCTTTCATAATGCAAATCTTCATATAAATAACTCAATTTTCCTTTTAAAGCAATATCACCAAACTGTTTTTGCAAATGAGCTGTAAATTGCATTGTTTGAGAAAAACTTAAATTATTATACAAATACAAATCTCCTTGTCCTGTATTTAAATATTCACCTGTAGAAGTATATTGAAGTCTTTCAAATTTATTCCACTCATAATAATTATCAGTACTTCTTTCAAAAGCATAACTAGCATCAAAATTCATCCACTCAGTCGCGATATATTTCAATTTATAGCTACCTATTACTCTACTTTTTTTATCCTTGTACTCTCTCATTGATAATTGATATAAAGGGTTTTCTTCTAGTCCCCATTGATTTGGTGCTACATGGTATGGTGTACCATCCACATTTGGCATATTCAAATCAACATCAACAGGCATGTAAAGAATATCAAAAAACACACCTCCATTATAATCATTAGCACCAGGATCGTCTGATTCAGATTTAATAATAATATTATTAGCGGTAACAGAAATTCTATCACTAATTTTATGGTCAATATTTATTCTAAAGTTATTTCTTTTATAACCATCTATTAATTCAACAACTCCAGTTTCTTTGGAATTTTCATATGAAACTAAAAAGTTTGTCTTCTCGGAATTATTTTGTACCGAAATATAATTATTAAAGAACAAGCCTTTTTTATAAAACTCATCTAATTGATCATTAACTTTTGCAAATTCATTATCTATATAATGATCTGGAGATAATTGTTGAGCTCCAATAACTCCTATATCTTTTCCACCGATATAATTTTCAGGATAAATTACACCAGCATATATAGTATAATCTGTTCCTGGATTTTCAGGATCTGCTAAAATATATGGATGATGAGTAGCTAAATTAGGTTTTTTTGTAATAGAAGACATCCCAGCTTCAGAACGATATGTAATCAAAGAAGTTCCTTGTTTTAAACCACTTCCGTTTTTAGTGGTAATAACAATTACACCATTACCGGCTCTAGATCCATATAAGGCAGATGCAGAGGCACCTTTAACAACTTCAATAGAAGCAATATCTTGAACATTTATATCAGATAATGTTCCTTCTATAATAGCACCATCAATAATAATCAAAGGCTCTTGTGAACCATAGATTTGAGTTGCGCCTCTTAAAACAATACTAGCATCATCACCAGGCTGACCACTATAACTATTAATACTTACACCAGCAACTTTACCAGAAAGAGCAGTTGAAATAGAAGTTGAAGGAACTGCATTCAATTGTTCTTCTCCAACATGTGCAACTGTAACAGTCATTCTAGATTTCGGTGTAGCACTCGCAACACCTGAAACAATAACCTCTTCAATTCCAACATCTTCATTCTCTAAAGTAACACTAACAGTAGTTTGTTCTCCAATTGCAACTTCTTGCACTTTCATTCCCACAAATGAAAAAATAAGAGTTGTTGCCTCAGCAGGAACACTTAACGAATAATTACCGTCTAAATCGGTAATAGTTCCAACGTCAGAATATCCCTTTGCTCTAACGTTGGCACCAGGAACAGGTTCACCATTATTATCGGTAACCGTACCTGTGATTGTAGTTTGAGCAAACGCTTGCATTCCTAGAAAGGATATCATAGCAAGCATTAACATAATTTTTCTCATAAACTAAAAATTTAGGTTAATAATTTTAAAAACTCTACAAATTTAACAAATTAAAACTAAAAAAAAATAACATTCATTATATTATTTTAAGTTTCTTTAACATATCTAAGATGTTTAAATTTATATTTTGGTTGCGCAATTAAATTTTCACAAAAAACACTTTCTTAGTTTTCATGCACTTATATTTAAGTCTCTTAGATTTAAGTATTTAATCATTTAATATTTAATTTTGCAAAAAAGAATTCATGAAATTTCATTCCTAATATTTGAAATTTGTATTTTCGCAATCAATTTTATAAAAAAATGAATATGAATAATCAACCTGTATATATATCAGCACCTTCAATAAAACATGCAAATATTAAAATAAGTAATGATGATGTGATTAATAAAGTATATGAAAATTTTCGCGGCGATAAAAGTGAATGGAGAAAAATAAAAACTGGAATATCATATGTTTTGAAATATTGTAATTCTCAATCAAGATTTTTTGGTTTAGAAGGAAACAAAAGTCCAATAGATTATTCTATTGATGTTGCAAATGATGTTTGTAATTCTAATGGTATATCGCCGGATAAAATTGATTTGTTGATTTATGGAGGAATTTACAGAGAGTACTTTGAACCGGCAACATCAATGGAGATAGCGTCTAAACTTGGCATAGAAAAAGTTACTGCTTTTGATGTTTTAGATGCATGTGCAGGTCTTATGCATCTATTCAGATTGCCAGTTCTTTGATGCAAAGCAACGAAAGTATTAATTATGCTCTTTGTTGCACAACAGATTTTGCAGAGGAAGCAATAAATTATGACATTCAACATTTCAATGATCTTGCTACTAAATCAGCAGGTTTAACTCTTGGAAGTGGAGCTTCTGCATGGTTATTAAGCAGAAAACCTATCGGAATTGGAAGAGCAAGATTAATAGATATCAAAAACACATCTATTCCCAGTTCATATTCTATTTGCAAAGTTCCCGTAAAACAAAAAAAATTCCATTCTCAAGGGAAAGAAATTTTTGACCTTGGGATTAAATATGTTCCTGAAGAAATTAAAGAGATAACAAATAGAGTAAATTGGAAAATTAGCGACATAAATTATTTTATTTCTCATCAACCCAGCAAAAAAGTAATAAATGACATATGCGACATTTTAGGAATTCAATACGAAAAAGCTCCAGTAATTCATCATTTGTATGGAAATACTATAAATTCAAGTATACCAATGGCAATGGACTATATTTTGAATAATATTGGCTTAAAAGATGGAGATAAATTATTATTTAATGCCGCGGCGGCAGGTTTTTCAATGATTACGGCTGCTGCTATTTGGGAGGCAAACAATGAATAATTTAATTTTTAAATTTAAAACTCTTAAAAATTCACCTTTGCCTTTTTACCGGCTTATTTTTCTGATTATAGGAAGAATATTTCTAAAAATCATATTTGTATTAGGCTCCTTAATAGATTTTTTGTTTTTCGATAAAATTAATAAAATTAAACCTGTGTTTTTAATTGGCCATCCTAGAAGCGGCACAACTTTTTTACATCGGTTTTTGTTGGAAGTTAATCCCAAATATAGAGGTATGTATCTATGGGAAATGCTCGTTCCTTATTTATCTCTGAGAATTATATTCAAGCCAATTATTAAATTAATTGCTGAAAAATCAAAAAAAAAGCTTTATGACACGAGAATTCATACTACAGGCTTATTCAAGGCTGAAACGGACGATGTTGCTTTGTTTTTCAAGTCATTTGAAGGGCTTTTCTTTTGGCTTTATTTCGGTGCGTTTAAAAAATATGATAATATAACATCATTGGAGAATGAATTAAATTTAATTTCTAATATAAAAAAGACATTAGAAAATTTAAATATTTTACATTCCAAAAACTTAACTGAAAAAATTCATCAAGGGAAAATAATGTTTTCCAAATCATTTTCATTAATCCTTGATATTGAAAAATTAATAAGCTCTTTCCCATCTGCGAAAGTTATTTTATTATTGAGAGATCCGGTAGAAGTAATTCCTTCAAGCATGTCATTAACAAGAAATGTATTACAAAACCTATATGATTTTGATAAGTTAGATGACGACATAAAAAATAATTATTACAATAATCTATATTCTGCTTCAATTATTTTTTATAAATCATTGCATAATACGATTCAAAAAGCAAAAAATAATGCAGATAGTATTTTGTTAATTCAATATAAAAATTTAAAAACTGATTTTTCAAATGAGTTTAACAGATTAATCGACTTTTTAGAAATTAATTTATCGGATGAATTTCGAAAAAAAATTATTTCTCAGGAATCTAAACAGAAAGAATATAAAAGTCAACATAAATACTCATTGGAAGAATTTGGATTAAGTGAGCAAAAGATTATAACTGATTTTAATTTTATTTATGAAAATTATAATGTTTAATCATCTCTGATTTTATTTTGAAATTACAATCTGTTCTGTTATTATTTGTTTATCAGTTTGTATTTTTAGAAAATATAATCCTTCATTTAAATCATTAACATTTAAACTCAATAATTCTTTGTTTTCAATTTCATAATCAAAATTTTTAATCAAGCGCCCATTTATATCATAAATTGAAATACTTGAAACTTTTGATTGATTATCTGATAATTGTATATGAATTATATCCTTTGTCGGATTTGGAAAAATATTGCAATATTTATTATCTGCCAAATTATCAGTAATTGATGTATAACTATCATCTCCCCATTTATAACGATGACTTCTGTATATAATATTAAAATCATCGAAATAAATTTCAAAAACTATATTATTATCAGAATCTACTTCTGTTATCGATGCATCAGATTGATTTTCTAACTGTCCCCAATTAATAAATGTATTCCCATTTTCTAATCTTTGAGCATTTCCCATAACTGGAGAAAATGTATTTTTAGTATATTTCCAAACAAGTTCTGCAGTTTTATTAATTTCATCTAGTTTATATTCTTTTGCACTTGATGGTGGATGGCATGTGCCATTATCAAATAAAGTGATATTACCATTATTTATTCTTCTAACATCATGCTGCCTACAAAACATTCCAGGATCATTTATAAAATCAAATTCATTGTTATTACCTCCCATACGCCAAATAATCTCGCCTGTTGTCATGTCTATTTTTGTTACTTCATGTAACATTCTTGAAGAAAGTAATAAATTCCCATCAGAATCTAATTCGATAAAATTTCCATGTACACAACTAAAAAACTTAAAAGTAAAATCTACATCTATTGCATCCAGAATATTAAAATAATCCCAACTTCTCCATTGAAAAACAACATTTCCCCCTTCATCTAGCTCCTGAATTACTAAACCTTCAACGAGAGCATTGTCGTATCCACCTTCAACTATTACACTCATATCAATAAACTGTGTGTCATAAGAGAATAAAACAGAATGTCCATTCGGTAAATGAATAAAATCATGCCAATCAGCAATGTAACCATTCCCACATCCGATTGTTTTGATTATTGTATAAGTTGAATCCATTATTGCAAAATTGCCTTCATTCCAGAATGACATATAACCACTTGGTTGTAAAGTGAAATTAAGTCCTATGTTATTTTCCTGTCTATAATAATCAGGGATTCCATCATTGTCCAATATAGTTATAAACCTATTATTATCTGAGGCCAATTCAGAAACATTATAGAAAAAAATTTTACCTTGAGCTGGTGCCTCATTTATAATAATCCGCATTGAAGGAAAAGCGTCAGGAATATCAGTATTAATGTTTTTATAGCTTGAACTCACATATTCTTCGGAATAATCTTTCAAGACTAATGCTTTGGAAATTTTAAATGAAAATTTGAAAGGATTTATTACAAACTCATTCTCTAGTTTAAGTTCGCTGTTAATTATTACATTAATCTCATCACTTAATTGAAATGATTCTTTTGGATAAATCAGAAGTGTTTTCCCTTTCAATTTATACTCATAATCATAACTTTTATAATCTTTCCCTGTAATTTTAAGTAAATCTTTTAAATCCACATCACCTTTTAAACTTTCTCTGAATTTAATAATAATATTTGTTTTTGGATTATTATATAGAGAGCCGGGTTTAGGCGAAATGTAATCAATTTGTGATATTAAAGTTGAATAAAAAACTAAATTAATTAGAAAAACAAATATTACTTTCAATTTAGTCATAGATTTAATTATTAATATTTTAATGATAATTTATCTATCCATAAAGTTGAACCGGATTCAAAAATGCTTGTATCTGAAGATAAAACTATTATATTCATACTATCAGGAGTATCATTAATAAAATATTTGATTGGCAAATCAAAAGATGTCCAATCGGATACAGAACTTGATGAAAATCTCCCTGATGCAATAGTATCTCTCTTTAATAATTGACTATTAAATTTGGTTAATGCGATATCAACAAAGCAACTATCAATACCTACAGCTATATATTTATAATATCCTTCTAAACTAGCAGGTTTACTAATAAATGGTATTCCACCTGTTACCTGCGCTTGTCTTGTAGCAATATTCACATCAAATCTACCAAGGGTAATTAAACCAGTCATCTTAACTTCCTGATTATCAATAATTTGACTTTTAGTTTCAAGTTTAGGGCAATATTCTCCTTCATATGGTGTAAGATTGTCTTTAACTACAGTATTAAATGTAACAATTCCATATAAAGAAAAGTTTGATGTACTCCAATTTTCAGGTTTTTCGAAACTGTCATCTGCTTGCCAAGTTTCAAAATCTGAATTTGGTAATGCCTCTTGAGGTTTTGCTTCCTCAGTTTCATTGTTATTACATGAAAAGCAAGTAATTGCAATAAAAACAGGCAAAATAAATTTAATTACTTTTATCATTCTATATTATGTATTATTAAAAATAAACTAAACAAAATTAATAAAATTAATCAATATATAATAATATCAGCATTTGTTTATTAAAGAGGCTGACTAAAAAGAGTTCAGCTTCTTTTTTTATAATTATGCATAGCTAAAAAATCTAAAAGAGGATATAAAAATGCCTTTTTTTTTTTGTTTTTCGTTAAAATTATTATCTTAATAACTGATAATCATATAACTAAGGTGAAAATAATATTTAAATTCGTAACGTCAAATCAAGCTGTTCTTTTCCCGAAAATATCGGCAACAAAATTCCGGAAAATCATCCAGTAAGGCTGTAAATCAAGTAATTGACAAAATAAACATTGACAGTACTTTTTCAGGCTATAAGTGTGGCGGAAGCAGCAGTTTTTATCCCATAGTAATGCTTAAAATCCTGCCTTACAGCTATTTAAACAATATCTACTCTGCTCGTAAAATCGAAAAAGTTTTGAATGAGAACATTTATTTCATGTGGATTTAGGGAAAAAACCAGCCAAATTTCAGAACCATTAATCTTTTTAAAAGCTAAAGGCTTAAAAATAAAACTGATACCTTATTTGTTAATTCAGAAGAGTTACAGGCTAAAATTGAGCAAATTATGTTTAAATGTTTTGGGAAACTATGTTTTTGAAAAATTATTTGGCGCTTTTTTAGAAATTCTCATTAAATTAAAATTTAAAAAATGATAAAAGAAAAAATTTCCACCGATTTTTATCAAATCTCATAAAAATGATTTGGCATTTTTTTTCTACTTTAAAAAAACCGCATAAAAAAAGCTGCCCTTTTTGGACAGCCTCTTTATACTTTACTATATCCATCCTAAACTTCCAAAAACAAGAGCACTAATTATCATTATAGTATATATTGTTGCTACTGAAATTATTTTTTGTTTAATTGTTTTCATATCGTAAACCCAAAAAGCAACAATAAAAAATGTCATATACCCAAAAAGAATAATCAACCAAGGTGCTTTGATATTCCACCAACTGTATTCCCATGTTAACATATCTGCAAGATTTAAAAGTACTTCAGTAAATACTGAGAATATTGAACCTGCAATTGCAATAAACAATCTGTTGTTTATGCCAAGTATTTTAAGATTTTTATCATCCGGCAACATTTTAGTCCAAACAATACCGGCAATTGAAAACATAAAAGCTATTTCTATATTTAGTCCTACTAAAATTAAATAAGCTGTTTTGCCTGGTGCACACCATAAAGGTGCAAATTCTGTAAAATGAAGTATTAGTGAGTTTATAATTTCATTTATCCAATCCATGCCCCAAAAAGCAAGACCTGCTAAAATCAGACTCCAGTTTTTGCGTTCTATTTCATTGGCATAAACATAAAAAGTTAATGCAAGCAAGGGTATCACATACCATTGAAGCGTTGAAGGATCTCTTAAAATACTTAGAGCTTGTTTTGTAAAATCTGTTAATTCATCCATTTATTTAGTTTTAAAATTAGTTTAAGGTTTTATTTTTATTTTTTAAATTTTCATTCTTTAATAATAATGTATGCATCAGTTTTATTCCCTAAATAAATATGGGATATTCGTTTCTTAATAGCATGCTGCATCGTAAAGATAAATATTTCTTTAAATTATCAAAAGCCAAAATACAAAAAACAAATACATTTAAAATGTAAATTACTGATTTTAAAACTATTATTTGAAGTTTTGTAGTTTGATTTATGAGAACTGCTTATGTGACAAAATTTATAAAATTGGGAATAAACCTAAAAGTCTTCAAATCAATATATTACAGATAAAAATATTAATAAGATATTTTCCCTAATATAAAGCTTTGATAATTATTTCATTTTTATTTGCTTTTATAAAATAAACTTGTATATTTGCTGTGGTATTACCAACAACCGGTGCTAATTATGAATGATTTATTTGAACCAATAAAAACTGATAGTCTGAAAGATGTGTTTGTTTCAAAGTTTGAACAGCATATACTTTCGGGAAAACTTCCAATTGGAGAAAAATTACCCTCAGAAAGAGAACTTGTTAATCAATTAAAAATCAGCAGGTCTGTTGTCCATGCTGGCTTACTGGATTTGGCAGCTAAAGAACTTATTACAATAAAACCAGGCGCAGGCGCAACTGTAAATGATTTCAAAAAAGAAGGTTCTCTCTCCATTCTGCTCCCGCTTGTTAATTATCATGGATTAAGATTGCAGGCAAGCACTCAAAAAGATATTCTAGCTATTCGTTTATTATTTGAAACAGAAGCAGCAAGGCTTTCTGCCCAAAACAGAACTGATCAGCATTTAGAAAATCTATTAAAATATATATCGGAAGAAGATAATACAGAACAAATAAATCCGAAAGAAATTGCAGAACTTGATTTTGAATTTCATCTTGTAATTATGGAAGCTTCAGGCAATTTCTTCTTTCCATTGCTGTTAAATTCATTTAAACCAATATACCTTCATTTAGTTGAATTGTTTTATTCCAACACTTCTGTTTATGATACAGTATTGTCGTTTCATAAAGAATTATACTCAGCGATAGAACAACAAAATGAGACAGAGAGTAAAAAGATAATGACAAAGTTATTAAAGCACGGCGCAGAGCACCTGGAACAGATAATCAACAAAAAATTATAATTATGGATATGAATTCAGCAGTACAAACAATAAAAGAGCCATCGAAACTTAGTAAAAGAATTAAATGGTTACGGGACTATTATTTTAAAGGGACTGAAAGAAAATGGAATAACGAATACTCAGCCTGGACTACGGGTACAGATTGGGATTTACAATTCAATGAGCTTACTTATTATATTGTTCCTGAAATTTATGCATTTCTGGAAACTTATACTTTTTCTATAAAACAAGCGGCAAAGAAAGTTGATATCCCCGATTATTTTTTCTCTAAAAGTATTCCCGAAAGGAAAGCATGGTTTTTAAAAGAGACTGTCGTAAATTATTTGCCTCAGGAAATTTTACCCGGAGATTTACTGGCTGGCGCAAAGTTTAATCTTATGACATCAATGTGTTTGACTGAAGCGGAGGCAAAACAGCGGAACAAATTGGTTTACGGAAAAAATGGTGCAAGGGAACAAATGAAATGGTTTCACGATCATGGCTACGGAAATTCAGGAGCAACCTCCGGGCATATAATCCCTGGTTACGACAGAGTCCTTCAACTTGGGTGGGAAGGAATATATGCCGAAATTGATTCATTATATGAAAAACTAAGCGATTCTGAAAAAATCAGTGATAAAGGTGCACAACTACGTGCTATGATGACATCGGCTACTTTAGTAAAAGATTTGGCTGAAAAATATAGTCTGGTAGCAAAACAAATGGCTGAGCATGAAAAAGATGCAGAGCGAAAAAAAGAGCTCATCCAAATGTCGGAAAATTTAAAAAATGTTCCATGGAAGCCTGCCAAAACATTTTGGGAAGCACTTCAATCCTTGTGGATGACTCACATGCTTGTGATGAGCGATGAAAATTATCCGGGTCCGGGAGTTTCTTTCGGTCGGTTTGACCAATATTTATTGCCTTATTGGGAAAAATCAATAGCCGATGGAATGGACAGAGAATTTGGGAAAGAAATACTGAAAACATTCTGGATACATGCAAATACTGCTTATGATGCAACAATTCGTGTTGGCGCAAATCAAGGAATTACAGCCGGATACGGACAGTTAATTACACTTTCGGGAATTGGGAATGACGGAAAAGATGCAACGAATGATTTAACTTACGCAGTACTTGAAGTAATTGATGAAATGTCGCCAATTCTTGAGCCCAAACCAAATGTGAGGTTACATCGTGATTCACCAAAAAAATTATTGGATGTTGTGGTGAATATGATTTCTTCAAGTCAGGGTGCACCTTTTTTGCTGAATTTCGATGAGCGTTCCATGGCTGGAATGATGCGGGAAGCTAAATTTAATGGTTTGGAATCGTTGATAAACGAATCAAATGTTCATGAATATTCACCTGTTGGTTGTCTTGAAAACACAATGTGCGGCAACGATCGTTCAGGGACTGTTGATAATAACCTGAATCTGTTAAAAGCAGTAGAATTGGCGCTTACAGGAGGTAAAGATTTAAAGATTTTTATTGACCCGATAACCGGGAAAAAAGGAAAAATTAAACAAGATGGCCCGAACACCGGGAATGCAGAAAAATTTAAAACATGGGAAGAATTCCTGTCGGCATACGAAACGCAAACAAAGTACATTGTCGAAAAATGTGTGAATTTGTATGAAGTTTCTGAATCAATCAGGGCAAAATTTGCTCCAACACCTTATCTCTCTTGCCTTGTTAAAGGTTGTGCCGAAAAAGGACTAGACGTTACGCAAGGTGGAGCCGAAATCAATTTTACAACAATAGAAGCAGTAACATATGCAACAACGGTTGATTCATTATTAGCCATTAAATATCTTGTTTTCGATAAGAAAATCATATCAATGAAGGAGTTAATAGAGGCTCTTAAGGCAAATTGGTCCGGGTTTGAAGTGTTGCAGGCAAGAGCTAAAAATCGTGCCCCCAAATACGGCCGTGATGATAATGAAGCAGATGCAATGGGTGAATACGTGATGGATGTTTGGACTAAAGAAACCTGGAAGCATAAAACTATTTCAACAAACCGAAGGTTTAGGCCAGGAATGCTAAGCTGGAATTATTGGGTTGGTGATGGCTTTGTTTTACCTGCAAGTGCCGATGGCAGGACAAAAGGAACATTTTTATCCAATGCAATATGTCCCTCAAACGGAGCTGACATTAACGGTCCGACATCAAATACCAACTCGGTTGGAAAAGTTTTGGGTGGTAAGAAAGAAAAAGGCGATTGGAAAGATTTTGTGAATGTGCTTCCAAACGGCGCAAGTCACACAATTACCTTTAACCCTGCGCTTATTAAAGATGACAGCCATAAAGGAAATTTTGAAGCATTTTTAAGAGGATATGTTGAAAACGGTGGTACCGCGCTTCAAATTAACATTCTTGATCCGGAGATGTTGAAAGATGCGCAAAAACATCCGCAAAATTACAGACATTTACTCGTAAGAATCACAGGCTATAATGCCTATTTTACATCTATTGGAAGAGAATTACAAGACGAAATAATTGCAAGAGTGAGTCATGAAAAATTTTAGAATAAAAATTTATTTTGTTATGATTTGTTGATCATTTGAATGGTTCGTCAAACCATTAGATAAGCAAATCACCAAATTACCAAATCACCAAAAAGTTGACAAAAAATAATAGTAAGATAAGCGGAAAAATACTGGAGATTCAGCGAATGTCGACTGAAGACGGGCCGGGTATAAGAACAAGCATCTTTATGAAAGGATGTGGATTGGGATGTACATGGTGCCACAATCCTGAAAGTATTTCGTTTAAATCTGAACTTCAATGGTTGAAAGCAAGTTGTATTTCCTGTAATATTTGCATTGATACTTGCTCTCAAAATGCGCTGCTTTCCTCAGCAAAAGGAATTGAAATAAACAGGGATAATTGCACGGCATGTGGCGAATGTGTGGAAGAATGTCCTTCGGCTGCTTTGGAAATGTTGGGGCAGGACACTGGTGTTGATGAATTAGTAAAAGAAGTACTCAAAGATCGGATTTATTTTGAAAAATCTAATGGTGGAGTAACGGTTTCGGGTGGCGAACCAGCTTTGCAAGCCGATTTTACTGCCGAATTCCTTGAAAAGCTAAAACAGGAAGGTATTCATACAGCATTTGATACCTGCGGTTTCAGCTCAAAAGAATCTTATGAGAAAATTCTTCCATATGTAGACTTGATTCTATTTGACATAAAGGAAATTGATGCGGAAAAGCATGAGGAATTTACCGGGAAATCGAATGAGAAGATTTTTGAGAATCTACTTTATATTTCAGGATATATTAAAAATCATAAAACAGAATTATGGATACGAACGCCGATAATACCTGAAACGACTGCAACAAATGAAAATATTATTGGAATAGGCAAATTCATTGCTGAAAATGATATTCAAACAACAAGATGGGAACTTTGCGCATTTAATAATTTATGTAATGACAAATATGAGCGATTGGGCAAGAAATGGGACTTTGAACAATATGGATTATTTAAATCTGAAACTTTAGAGCATTTTACAAAACTTGCAAAAAAATCAGGTGTAAACCCTGAAATTGTCATAAGTTCCGGTTCTGTTAAAAATGGCGCCCAATTAATAAAAGAAATAAACAATGAACCTAAGCCTGTGGATTACTGCAAGATTACTGGTTTATTGGATTAAGATAGTTTATTAAATTAAATACAAAACTGATGAAAATCTTAACATGATAAAAAAGATTGGATGAGCATAACGATAAAGCTCTTTTCAGATAAACGAATCAACAAATCAACGAATCAACGAATCAACAATCAATTACATAGCACAACTTCAAACTATTTACACGTCACACAACACAAAAAAACAATGAAAATAAAGCACGAATTTAGCCAGGAAGACATAAATGCTTTTGAACCGGAAAATAAAATTGGTTTGCTGGCAACAGTCAATGAAAATAATCAGGCTCACATAACATTGATTACAACTTTGATGGCAAGAAACTCAAAAGAGTTAATCTGGGGTCAATTTGCAGAGGGACATAGTAAAGTAAATGTTAAGAATAATCCTAAAACAGCTTTTCTTATCATGAACCTTCAACGGAAACATTGGCGGGGAAAAGCCTTGTGGAAGCAAGAAAAAAAAGAAGGCGAAGAGTTTATCCGGTTTAATAAATTGCCAATGTGGCGGTATAATTCATATTTTGGCATTCACACTGCTCATTACATGGATCTTACAGAAACAACAGAAAAACAAAATTTGCCGGTTGCTTCAATTATAATATCAGCAATATTAACGAAAATTGCAAAGTCTGCAGCAGTTTCAAAAAGTGAACACAGAATAATGAATAATTGGACTGAAAGTTTTTTTAATAAACTCGACACACTAAAGTTTCTTTCATACATAACAGATGATGGTTTTCCTGTGTTGATTCCTCTCTTACAATGTCAGGCAGCTGATAGCAGACGACTGGTCTTCAACACACAAGTATATGAAAATGAACTGTTTGCGATAAAAGCGGATACTAAACTTACAATTTTAGCTCTTTCTATTGACATGAAAGATGTACTTGTTAGAGGAAAATTCACCGGATTTAAAAAACACAGGGGAATTAATTTGGGAAGTATTGATATTGATTGGGTTTATAACCCGATGCCACCCATTTCCGGACAAATTTATCCTGAACAAAAAGTCGAAACAGTTAATAAATTTGACTTTTTGTAAACTAAAAATATTTGGCTAAACTCAAATTTATCCTAAAATAGCTGCACTCTTTTTTTCATTATTACTGTTTTTAGTATAAATCTATTTTAGAACGAGTCAGCATTCCAAAGGGATAATAATGGGTTTCGTCTAATATTACTGCTTTTCCGTTTTTGGCTGTGTCGCTTATTATTAGTCTATTATTTCCAAGATGGTCTTTTATAAAGTGCTCGTATTCAAAAGTTTCGTCTTTAGGCAATAGTCTGCCTTCATCGGTTTGTATAAAAGCCAATTTGCCATTTTGGTATACGTAATTTCCTATATAATCTGTTACTTTTTCCAAATTTCCTTGTTTAAATACTCGCTGTTGCAGTTTT
>JAFGWC010000126.1 GCA_016937695.1 Bacteroidales bacterium | reverse complement strand
GTTTTAATTCTTGTAATAAAGATGATGATAGCAGTCCGGAAAACAAATTGGAAGATAATTATTTCACCATTGAAGATGCAGATTTTGTAAGTAAAGCATTTCCAGATGCGTCAACATCAACTAATGCGCCGGTAATCAGCTCATTATATGGTAACACTTCTGTTCTTGCAGGCGGAAGTAATCCAATTTCTATCGAAACTGCTTCTAATATTTCAAGTATTTTAGTTGGTGTTGATGGTGAAGATGGCTACTTTAAATTACCGGCAAGCAGTTTAAAAAGCACACAAGAATTATATGTGTTTTTTCTTATGATGACTCAAAATTTAGATGATCCAAATTTCACCATAATAATTGCTATTTTAGGAGATGATGGATTAGTTAGTCAACATTCTACTATTAATGTAGCTACTGTAGAAGCAGGAACAGGAAAATTACAAGTAAACTGCACTTGGGATAAAGCTAATGACGTTGATTTACATCTTGTTGAGCCATCTCAAGAAGAAATTTATTACGGATACGGTTATTCTTCAAATGGTGGATATTTAGATGTAGATTCAAATCCTGCTTGCTATATTGACGGAATTAATAATGAAAATATAACATATGGTGATGATGCGATTGTTGAAAATGGTCAATATATAGTTAGAGTTGATTTGTATTCAAATTGTGATATTGCAAATTCAACTAACTATATTGTTACTGCATATTACGAAGGGGAAATAATTAATGCTGCTACAGGAACTAATCCATATCAAGGTACTTTTACAAGTGCTGATGAAGATTATGGCGATTATGGTTCAGGAAAAACTGTTATGACATTTAATATTGGCTCAACTAAAAAATCTTCTGTAAATGAAAAATTAATTAAATTTACATATGCAGCTGATAAATATAATAAAATCAAGAACTTAAGTCCTCAAAAATAAGACTTTTGTTTAAAATTGAAAGTCGATACTTTATTAGTATCGGCTTTTTTTTATTTCGCAATTTTGAAATATTGAAAAGCGCACATAAAAATACATATATCTGAATATGTTTATGAAACAAATCTTTGTCTATAAAAATTCACATCTAATCAATTGAAATGTTTGATTCAACAATTTTGTTTGCGATTTAAAAGTAATTTGTATTAATTCGTTTTGTGATTAACTATATTAAAAAAAGAAGGAGTAACCCGAAAATCCTATAAAGAGTAGGGCAATTTTTAAATTTTATTATGAAAAAATTAATTTTAAGTTTAGTATTACTTTTAAGTTTATCTTTTAGCGGTTTTGCTCAAAGTCATTCAATGGTTATTAAAACTAGCCCAATTGCTTTAGCTTTTGGTAATTTTAATGTAACAGCAGAAAAAACTCTTGGATCTACTTCTTCTGTTCTTTTCTCAGTTTCATATATTTATAAACTATTAGGAATTGAAGTTAATGGTTTTGGTGCACAAGCTGGTTACAGATATTACTTTACAAACGCAAAAAAAGAAATTCCTGCCGGTTTTTATGTTAACCCTCAAGTAGGATATAGTTCAAATAAATTTGAAAGTATTGATGTTTTGGGAACAGGCGAAACAGAAACTTATAAAACTTCATCTATTAACATTGGTGTTGAAGTTGGTTACCAATGGGTTTGGGACAGTGGTTTTGCTTTAGATTTAGGAATTGGTCCAAAATACTACACAATGAGTGGTGATACTGAGCAAGCTTCTTTTAGTGGAACTTCAGGTATTTTACCATCACTGACTTTTGCAATTGGTTATGCTTTCTAAGAAAAATAACAATATAATTACAAGCCGATACATTTTTTGTGTCGGCTTTTTTTTTATTTTTGTTTAGTCTTAAAAATGTTTGAATTGCTGTAAATTTATTGAATTATAAGTAAATATAGGAGATATGATAAGCTCTTATTTATTTGTGTTTAATTAATTATAGCTAAAATTATATTTTAGAACTATGCAAAAGGAGCTTATTAATCATTTATCTCAATTTTCAACTGAAAACAGATGGAATTTATTTAAACAAATAATAGAATATAGAACAAAATATATTACTGTTGTTCTTGAAGATATTTTTCAACCACATAATGCCAGCGCAGTTTTACGAACAGCTGATTGTTTCGGAATACAAGATATACACATAATTGAAAACGAGAACGAATATACTTTAAGTCATGATGTTACAAGAGGCTCGTATAAGTGGTTAAATCTGAAAAAATATAACGAAAAAGAAAATAATACCTTAAATACCATAAATGAATTAAAGTCTCAAGGTTATAGAATAGTTGCTACAACTCCGCATACAAATGATGTTGAGCTAGAAAATTTTGATTTAAGCAAAGGTAAAACAGCTTTGCTTTTTGGTTCAGAAATGCCCGGTTTGTCAAAAATTGCAATGGAAAATGCTGATGAATTTTTAAAAATTCCGATGTATGGTTTTACTGAAAGTTTTAATATTTCTGTTTCAGCTTCAATTATTTTACATCATTTAACTTATGAGTTGAGAAAGTCTGAAATTAATTGGCAACTATCAGATAATGAGAGAGATAATGTTTTGTTGGATTGGTTAAGAAAAACTATTAAAAGTTCAAAATTAATTGAAAAAGCATTTCTTGAAAAAAGAAAATAAAAAATCAATAATATGATCAGTCAAAGACAATTATTTTTACAGCATATTGGGCAAACATCTGAAAGTCCTATGATGCTTGAAATAGAAAGTGCAAAAGGAATTTATCTGATTGGAGCAGACGGAAAAAAATATATAGATTTGGTTGCAGGAGTTTCTGTAAGTAATTTGGGCCATTCGCATCCTGCAATTGTAAAAGCCGTAAAATTACAAGCCGAAAAACACATGCATTTAATGGTTTATGGCGAAATTATTCAAAGTCCGCAAGTTAAATTTGCTGAACTTTTATCTTCTCAACTTCCTGATAATCTTGAAAGTACATATTTTGTGAACTCAGGAAGTGAAGCAGTCGAAGGTGCTTTGAAATTGGCAAAAAGATATACAGGAAGAACAGAAATTATCGCTTTTAAAAATGCATATCACGGAAGTACACACGGTGCTTTAAGCCTTATGAGCGATGATTTTTTTTCAATTGCATTCAGACCACTATTACCTAATATTAAGTTTCTTGAATTTAGCAATGAAGCTGATTTAGAACAAATATCTGAAAAAACTGCCTGCGTTATTGTAGAACCTGTTCAAGGCGAAGCAGGAGTTATTCTGCCTGAAAATGATTTTTTGAAAAAACTGCAAAATAAATGCAATGAAAATGGCACTTTATTGATTTTTGATGAAATACAAACAGGCTTTGGGCGTACTGGAAAATTATTTGCTTTTCAGAAGTATAATGTTGAACCTGATATAGTTACAATGGCAAAAGCAATGGGAGGCGGAATGCCTATTGGCGCATTTATTTCATCTAAAAAAATAATGGATTCGTTTATGACAAATCCGGTTTTGGGCCACATAACTACTTTTGGCGGACATCCGGTTTCTGCCGCTGCAGCTTTGGCTAATCTTAAAGTTTTATTGTCGGAAGATATTATTAATCAGGTAGATAGAAAAGCAAAACTTTTATTAAGTATTTTAAAACACGATAAAATTAAATCGATTAGAGGAGTTGGGCTTTTTTATTCAGTAGAGCTTGAAAGTGCCGAAATGGTTCAAAAATTTTTTAGAAAAGCAATTGAAAACGGAATTTTAACAGATTGGTTTTTATTTAACGATAAAAGATTTAGAATTTCACCTCCGCTAATAATTACAGATGAAGAAATTAAAGAAACTGTACGAATTATTTTAAAAACTCTTGACGAAATTTGATTTTTGTTAATTAAGCATCTAAAAAAAACACATGGTTTTTTTATCCGCACATCAGTTTTTTTTCGTATATTAATGATTGTGCAATTGAGAGCTGAAAAAAAACTTTTAACCTTTGTTTTATTATAAATGAAAACTTTTTGTAATATGTAATTTTTAATTGTAAGTCATTGTTTTATAATACTTTAATATGTTCGAAGCCGATTTTTATAAAGTAATTGATTCTGAAAAATTACAATGTACTTTATGTCCGCATAATTGTGTGTTAAAAGATAGACAAACAGGTATTTGCAAAGTAAGAACAAATTTTGGCGGTAAATTAATTGCCGAAAATTACGGAAAAATATCATCATATTCTTTCGATCCGATTGAAAAAAAACCTTTATATCATTATTTTCCCGGAAAAGAAATATTATCGATTGGAAGTGTAGGCTGTAATTTACATTGCGAGTTTTGTCAAAATCACGAAATATCGCAAAATGGTTTAAACGGATTTAGAAATTTAGAAGATTTATCTGCATCTTCATTAATAAATATTGCATTAAGAAATAAAAACAATATTGGAATTGCATACACATACAACGAACCTTTGGTTTTTTATGAGTTTATGAAAGATGCTGCAACACTTGCAAAACAAAGTGGGTTGAAAAATGTGATGGTAACTAATGGTTTTATAAACAAAGAGCCTTTAGATAAAATAATTAAATTTATTGATGCCTTTAGTGTTGATTTAAAGGCTTTTACAGAAGAATTTTATAAAAAACAAACATATTCCAAACTTCAGCCTGTTTTAGAAAATCTAAAAACTATAAAAAAATCGGGCAGATATTTAGAAATTACAAATTTAATAATTCCCGGTTTAAATGATGATTTTGCCGATTTTGAAAATATGCTGAAATGGATTAGAGCAGAATTAGGAAAAGATACTGTTTTGCACTTGTCGAGATATTTTCCGAGATATAAAATGAGTATAAAAAGCACTTCGCCGGAAATATTATTCGAAATGTACGAATTGGCTAAACACTATTTGGATTATGTATTTATTGGTAATTTGGCTACAAATAAAGGTCAAAATACTTATTGTAAAAATTGCGATAATTTATTAATTGAAAGAAACGGTTATTTAACAAATATTGTTGGATTAACTAAAAACGGCGAGTGTTTAAATTGCAAAGAGAAAAACATTACGAATTTATATAACTAATTGATTATAAGTTAAATAAAAAATAAAATCATGAGTAACACAGATATTAGAAATGCAGTTGTTGCAGGAAGATTTTATCCAAAATCCCAAATAGAGATTGAAAACTTATTAAGTAAAATATACGAAAAAGAAAAATCAAAAATTAATCTTCAATTTGCTGATAAAGAGATATTTGGAGCAGTAGTTCCACATGCAGGATATATGTTTTCGGCATATCAGGCTATTCATTTTTTTGATATCTTAAAACATAAAAATCAAAAGTACGAAACATTTATAATTATAAATCCAAATCATACAGGATTTGGCGCAAAAATAGCTTTAGACTCGCATAAATTTTGGCAAACACCTTTTGGAAATGCTGAACTTGATTCTGAGTTTATGAATGAACTTGGTTTTGAAGTTTCGCCTGTTGCTCACGAAAATGAACATTCGGGCGAAGTAATGTTGCCTTTTTTGCAATATTTTTTAGATTATAAATTTAAAATTGTACCAATAACATTATCAGAACAATGCGTGAAAAATTCAAAAATTATAGCCGAAAGAATTAAACAAGTATCTGAAAAATTGAACAGAAAAATTATGGTAATTGCTTCGTCAGATTTTACGCATTTTAAAAGTCCTAAAACAGGATATAAATTAGACGATTTAGTGCTTGAACAGATTGAAAATCAGGATGTTGATAAATTAGAACAAGTTGTAAGAACAAATAAAATTTCGGTTTGCGGATTTGGCCCGATAATGGCACTAATGGAATATTCAAAATTAAAAGGAAACTATAAAAGTGAGATTTTAGCTCGAGGACATTCCGGACAAGTAATTCCATCAAACGAAGTTGTAGATTATATTTCAATTCTTTTTTATGAAAATTAAATGACAAGAAGCGTTATTTTAAATGTAATAGGTAAAGTACAAGGTGTTGGATTTAGATTTTACACTTTAAATGCAGCTTTGCAAAATAATATTGTTGGTTTTGTTAAAAATCAAAAAGACGGTTCTGTTTATATTGAAGCTAAAGGCGAAAGTGTTGATATTGAGGTATTTATAGACTGGTGTAAATTTGGACCACAATGGGCAAAAGTAGATTTTGTTTCTGTTGTTGATGCAAATATAAATAATTATACAAATTTTGAAATTAGATGATAGTGAAAAAATATTTAATGCTTTTTATTCTATTTGCTTCATTTTCTGCCTGCGGACAGAATAATGAAACTAATGAAATAAAATCTGCAAACTCAGAAAACAAAAAAATATCGGCAACTTATAACATTATAAATCCTGATGGAAATACCTTAAAATCAAGAATATATACGCCGAATGATTTTGAAAGAACAAAAATTGAACAAAATACTTTTGCATATTATTTAAGAAATTTACCATTAAAAAAACATGGCGAAAAAGTGAAATATTATAATGGCGATTTTAAAGAAAATTATAATGTTTATGTTGCAGTTGTTGATAAAAAAATCGGCAATAAAAATCTTCATCAATGCGCCGATGCTATAATGCATTTGCGAGCAGATTATTTTTACACACAAAAGCAATTTAACAATATCCATTTTAATTTTACTAACGGAATGAATGTAAAATATTCTGAATGGATAAAAGGCAAAAGAATTGCTGTAAAAGGAAATAAAACGCATTGGACTCAATCTGCAAAAGCTTCAAACACCTATAATGATTTTTGGAATTATATGGAAAAAATATTCACTTATGCCGGAACTTTTTCGCTTTCAAAAGAATTAATTCCGGTAAAAATTGAAGAAATGCAAATTGGCGAAGTTTTTATTCATGGCGGTTTTCCCGGACATGGAATTATTGTGCTTGATATGGCAGAAAATAAAAAAACCGGAGAAAAACTTTTTCTTTTAGCTCAAAGTTATATGCCTGCTCAAGAAATTCAAATACTGCAAAATCCTAATAATAAGCAAATTAGTCCGTGGTATAGTTTAAATTTTGAAGGCAAACTTTACACGCCAGAATGGACTTTTGAAAAGTCAGAATTAAAAAGATTTCCTTAATAAAATTCTTCTGTTTAAATTGCAATTAGCATTTAATAAACTCAAATTATTATCTTTATACACTATTTTGCTAAACTATAAATTTATTAAAAATGAAAGTAAAAGAATATTTTAAAGCCTTAACAATAATGCACTTTGCTTTGGTTTTAGGGCAATTGTTTTTTATGCTGGTTGCAATTTTTTTGTCATTATCTGGAAATATAAATGGCGAATTGAATGATATGAGAAATCTTTTTTTAATAATTGTAGCTTTTGTTACTTTAGCAGGAGTTTATGGCGGTAATTTTATATACAATAAACAGTTAGAAGCTGTAAAGCAGAAAAAAGATTATAAACAACAATTTACTGATGTTAAAGCCTTGATTATAACCAGATTAGCTCTACTTGAAGCACCGTCGTTTTTAGCTATTGTTTTTTATATTTTAACCGGAAGCTGGATGTTTCTGATTTTTGTACTATTAGTTGTGATGTTATTTTTAAAATTAAAGCCAAACAAAGAAAAAATAATTTCCGAATTAGAATTATCAGAAGAAATTAAAAAACTTCTGGAAAATCCGGAAACAATAATTTCTTATGACACTGAAAATTAAAAATCAGAAAAAAGAAGTAATGCATTGATTTGCAAATAGTTGTAAATTATAAATTTTAAATTGTAAATTGAAAAAATGGCATATAAAAATTTAGAAGAATTTATTGATATCCTTGAAAAAGAAGGAGAATTATTACGAATTAAAACTTTTGTAAATCCAATTCTCGAAATAGCCGAAATTACCGATAGAATTTCAAAAACAAAAGACGGTGGAAAAGCTTTATTATTTGAAAACAACGGAACCGAATTTCCTTTGTTAATAAACGCTTTTGGCTCTGAAAAAAGAATGAATTTAGCTCTTAAAGTTACTGATTTAGACGATATTGGCAAAGAGCTTGAAGCGATGTTTAAAAATTTAAGTAGCCCGAAAAATAATTTCTTTGATAAACTGAAATTAATTCCTGAATTAGGCAAAATGTCATCATATATGCCAAAATCGGTTAGCGGACGCGGAAAATCTCAGGAAATAATAGAAACCGAACCCGATTTAAATAAATTTCCTGTTTTGCAATGCTGGCCTCACGATGGCGGAAAATTTATCACTTTGCCAATGGTAATTACAAAAGATCCGAAAACAGGAATACGAAATGTTGGAATGTACAGAATGCAAATTTTTGATAAAGATTTAACAGGAATGCATTGGCACAAGCACAAAGTAGGAGCAAGGCATTTTAACGAATATAAAGAATTAGGAAAAAAAATGCCGATTGCCGTTGCAATTGGCGGCGATCCTGCTTATACATATGCAGCAACAGCGCCACTTCCCGATAATGTTGACGAATTTATGCTGGCAGGTTTTCTTCGTAAAAAAAGCGTAAAACTTGTAAAAGCTATAACTCAAGACATTGAAGTGCCTGATGATGCAGATATTATTATTGAAGGATATGTTGATTCGCAAGAAGATTTTATTCTTGAAGGCCCTTTTGGAGATCATACCGGATTTTATTCTTTGGCAGATTATTATCCGAAATTTCATGTTACATGTATAACTCACAGAAAAAGAGCTGTTTACCCAACAACAATTGTCGGAATTCCCCCTCAGGAAGATGCATATATTGGAAAAGCTACCGAAAGAATTTTTTTAACTCCAATAAAATTAACAATGCTGCCGGAGTTAAAAGATATGAATTTGCCTTTTTACGGTGTTGCTCATAATTTAACAATTGTCAGCATTAAAAAAGATTTTGCCGGACACGCACTTAAAGTTATGAATTCGCTTTGGGGAGCTGGACAAATGATGTTTAATAAAAACCTTATTATTGTTGATGAAAATGTGAATGTGCATGATTATAAGCAAGTTGCCAATGCTTTTTTAAATAATGTCGATGTTAACAGAGATTTGCATTTTAGTTTGGGCCCAATGGATATTTTAGATCATTCTGCGCCAAAATATTCGTACGGAAGTAAAATGTGCATTGATGCAACAGTTAAATTTGAAGAAGAAATTTACAATTCAAATAAATCAGAGTTTAACGAAAATATTGACATATCCGAAATTAAAAGACAATTTACTGATATTCAGGATATTAGTGCTAGTTTTTTAAATAATAAATCAGCAATATTATTTATTTCTGTAAATAAATCGGCAAAAAATTACATTAAAACAATATCTGAAAACTTAATAAATTCAAAATTAGTTGAAGGAGTAAAATTTATTGCTTTTTTCGATAAAGAAGTTGATATATCAGACAATGCATCTGCGGTTTGGCTTTTAACAAATAATATTGATCCAAAAAGAGATTGTAAAATTATTGAAAATAATAATTCATATACTTCAGTTTTTGATGCATGTAAAAAAAGTTTTGAAACCGATAATTTTGAAAGAGATTGGCCAAATATCATAATTGCTGATAATCAAACAATTAAGCTTGTTGATGAAAAATGGGAAAGTCTGAATATTGGCGAATTTATTAAATCGCCTTCCTTATATTATAAAGCTTTGGTTTCTGAAAAAGGCGCTATTGCTATAAAGTTTACAGAAATAAGCTAACAATAAAATAAATCAGAGCAATTGTTAAAATTAAAGCAGAGCCAAGAATAAAATATTTATATTTTTCAAAAACAACAATCAATTTATATAAAGAATTAAAATATTTTTGATTTCTTAAAATATATTTTAAATCGAAATTAGAATCAAATTTGTTCTTTTTTATCAAATTAACGGCTTTATTTATATAAATGCTTGCGTTTTTTATGTCGTTATCCATATAATAATAATGCGATAAATTATTATATAAAGCGCTCAATCTCTTTAATTTAGATTTATTTTTAGAATAACTTTTTTCAATTTGTATAGCTTTTTTTCCATATTCAATAGCTTTTGAAAAATCGCCTAATTCATCGTAAGTTCTTGAAATTGCAAAATAAGAATCGCCAAGCAAATAGTTATATTTTCCTGAATAAGCTTCAAGTATGTGAATGTCTTTTTTATTATACTTTAAAGCTGTTTGGTTTTCACCTAATTTGCTGTAAATGAACGAACTATCTCTGTAGCATAAAGCTAGGCGAGGATGCAATTTGTCAATAGATTTTAATATTTGTATAGCTTTTTTATTATATTTTAAAGCAGTTTGGTAATTTTTAGATAAATTATGTTTTAAATAAACTCTAATAGATAAATTTGCCAACGCAATAGATTCATCTTCAATAGATTCCAGTAAAAGTTCAGATTGTTTGGTGGCATTTTTTATATCATCGCCAAAAGGCAGTTTCGTATTTTTTAATTTATTGTAGAAATAATTGATTAAAACAGAGCAATTCTCGGTATTTACTAAATTAGAATTAAAAATTATATTTTTATAATCAATATTTAAATAATAAGTATCTTTTGAATTGCCTAAAACTTCTTTTTTAGATAAATCATGAATAGTTTCAAAAAAATCTAAATGCTCATAGCTTTCTATTTGAAACATTTCAAAAAGCTTATTCACAGAATAAGCTTTTGTTTCAATAGCAGCCAAACTTGCAATTATCTCAATTTCTTTGTTGTTTAACTTATTTATCAAACTATTCATAAATTTAATTTGTAAATTATTTGTTATTTGTTTATTTACAGATATTTATACTGAAAAAACACATTATTTATATTTTAAAATCACGCAAAATTAAGCTATTTTTCTTGCTATTATAAGCACAAATAAATCTTTTTTAAAAATAATAAGAGTACATATATTTACTTTATTTTTTTAACTTTGAAATAAGTATAAAAAATCATTAATAATGAACAAAGCTGAAATATTAAAATCGTATATCAATAATAAAATAGATAACTCAAAAGCAAACGAAATTGCAAAAGCCGTTTTTGAAATATTATCTTCTGATAATCAGCAAATTAGCGAACAACAATGGCGCTATTATCTTGATAAATCAGGACATCCCGATTTTTTAGAAACTTTAATTGATTATAACATTAGAAATAATTGGGCAGAAGATGTTTTTAAAATAATTCAAAAAATAAACTTTTCATTAAAAGATTTATTCGATTTAAGAGTAAAAGAGCTTTCAAAAAAAGTGCTTTTTCAGGATATGTCTAAAGAAATTCCTGCTTTTTGGACATACGAGCAAATTAACCGAATGACAAGAGAAATTGCAGCCGTTTTTTATAAAAATCAATCCGAAAATCCGCGTGTTGCAATTTATTCTGACAACAGCGTAGAATCTGCTTCTTGCGATCTTGCTTGTTTATTTTACGATATTTTTGATTCGCCTTTAAGCACTCATTTCAAAACCAACACTTTAGTTCCTGTTTTCGATTCTGTTGAAATTAATATCGCCGTTTGCGATTCAGAAGAAAAACTAAATATATTAATTGAAGTAAGAAAAAAAACTAAAAATTATTTTAAAATTTTTGTTTTAAATGATATTGTTAAAAATCAAGATGCTGATATTCAGTTTCTTGGATATGAAACTACTCTTTTAGACAATAATGAAATTGATGAAATTTTATCTAAAAGAAAAATAAAAAAAATAAATCAAGTAGCAACAACAATGTTCACATCAGGAAGCACAGGATTACCAAAAGGTGTTTCGTTTTCGATTTATAATTTGGTTTCAAAACGTTTTGCGCGCCATGCTGCTTTGCCAAGTGTTGGCCGAAACGAAACTTTGCTTTGTTTTTTACCTTTATTTCACACTTTCGGCAGATATTTAGAAATGCTTGGAATGATTTATTGGCGAGGCACTTACACTTTTACAGGCAATGCTTCTGCTGATACTTTACTTTCCTTGTTTCCAATTGTAAATCCAAGCGGATTTATTAGCGTTCCGGTTCGTTGGCAGCAATTACACGATAAAATTCATGACAATTTAAGTAAAAAAGATGCGGATGACAAAGAAACAATTATTAAAAATGTAATTGGTTTAAATTTAAAATGGGGATTGTCGGCAGCGGGATATCTCGATTCTAAAACTTTTACTTTTTTCGAAAATAACAATATAAATTTAAGTAGTGGATTTGGAATGACCGAAGCCACAGGCGGAATAACAATGACTCCGCCCGGAAAATATCGTAAAAATTCTACCGGAATTATGTTGCCGGGCGTTTATGCAAAGCTTAAAGACAATGGCGAACTTATGCTTAGCGGACATTATATCGCCCATTATCTCGAAAACGATAAAGGCCCGGAAAAAATTATCCCTTTTCCATCAAAAAATGATGATGAATATTGGCTTTCTACAGGTGATATTTTTACTGTTACCAAAGATGGTTTTTATGAGATAATTGACAGAGTTAAAGACATTTACAAAAATAATAAAGGCCAAACAATAGCTCCTAAAACTGTTGAACAAAAATTTACCGGAGTTCCGGGAATTAAACAGGCTTTTTTAGTTGGAGATGCGCGTCCATACAACGTTCTGTTAATTGTTCCCGATAACGAAACAAAAATTATTCATCAAAATGATGATGCAGAACAAGAATATTATCATCAAATTGTAATGCATGCAAATAAAGACGTTCCAACTTACGAAAGAGTTGTTAATTTTACCATTCTAAAACGCGAATTTTCAAGCGAAAAAGGCGAATTAACTCCAAAAGGCTCGTATAACAGAAAAAAAATAGAAGAAAATTTTGCCGAAACTATCGAAAAACTTTATGTTTCTAATCATATAAGACTTAAAGTTAAAGATGTTGAAATTGTTATTCCTCGCTGGTTTTTTAGAGATTTAGGAATACTTGAAAATGATATTGTTTTAAAAAAATCAGGAATAGAAAACAGGCAAACATCTCAATATCTGAAAGTTAAGCATGTAGAAGACGATAAATTTTTAATTGGCGATTTAATTTATCACAGTTCAATAAAAACAATTGATATTGGCCGAATTGCACGTCAGCCAAAACTTTGGATTGGGAATCCGGAATTTATTGCTTTTGCACCTGTAAAAGAAGGCTGGGACTTGCCTTTTAAGTGTCTTTCGTATTATGTTTGCCGGCCTAAATTTACAGAAAAAATATATTCAACAAGCGAATTGCCTGTTTTAAAACACATTAGCGATCAAAAATTGGTTTTTGTTAACAGTCTTATTTCAAGTGCTTTATATTGCGATTTTGAAACGGCAAAAAATTCCATAACTCAATTAGGTCAAATGTTTAGCTCTTTTGACGAAAAAATAACTTATGTTGTAAGGCGAAGATTAGAAGCTCTTTCGTGCCATGGCGAAGAAGAAATAAGAGTTTTAGCTTACAGAATTTTATTAGTTGAAGATCCTGATCCTGATTTTAGCAGAACTTTTCCTGCATTTGTAAAATCAGGCTTGTCGTTTTTAACTGAAGAATCGATTAAAGAAATTGCAAATAGCAATTTTGGCCAGCAACAATTAGACTTTTTAAGAAAAAGACTTTATAACTACAGAACACAACTTGAATGGCCTGCCGAAGAAAATGCTCGAAAACAATTCGAAAACATTTTAAAGTTACTGTTTAATTTTGCAAGCAATAATACAAAATATTATATCTCAATTCGTTCAGAATTAGCTAGTTGGATTCTTCACAGAGTTGAACCCGAATTGTCGAAACTTGCCGAAAAATACTTTTTTAAGTTATTTGAAATTTTCGAAACAAAACTAAAAGAAACAACTCCTAAATATTCAAAAAGCGATATAGAATACAGAATTGTTTACGATACAGGAATAATGGAAGAGGAGATTGAGCGATTTACAAATCTTTTCAGCCAAACTCTTTTCTTAAAACAATCGGTAATTTTAGCTTTTGAAGAGCATGATTTCGATTTAAGCCAAGTGCCTAAAGGCGGAATATGGATAAGCCGATTAGTTTCTTTTAGAGAATATCGTCATTATAGATTGAGTATCAATACAATACAAGGAAAACATTTCGATTTGCACATGGTTGTTAGCAAACAAATGAAACCCGAACCAAATTACGAATCTTTATACTGGATAGCTACAATTTCAGGATATCCTTTTGGCTCAAAACCATTGCCTGCATTGGGTTGTTCAATGCTTTCGCTAGGTATTAGAACCACAAAATATTTGGGCGAACTTACTGTTTGGGATAAAATCAGAGAATACTCTGAAATAGATAGTTGGACAGCCGGAAAAATAAAAGCTCATGCTTGGCGAAAGCTTTTTATTCAGGCATTTACAATATTTTTTAAAGCATGGATAAGTAGCGGATACAAAATTATTACAGGCACTATTTCGCCAAATAATGTTGTTGTGCCTATTATGGATTTTAGAGATACAACAAGCATTATAACAATTAGCGGTTGGAAAGAATACGACAATACAATTTCGTTAATTTCGCCTTTAATAAGAGAGTTTTATTGCAGAACTTGGGCGCATTATCCTTGGGTAAAAAAGCAACTGAAAATTACTTGGATTTTTGATGCTTGTAACGAAGCTTTTGGTCGCGAAAAAGCAGATGAGTTTCTTTTTAATTTAAAAACTGATATGCAAACCAATCCAATTATTTTTGATGATAATAATAATTTAAACGATTATCTGGATTTATACATAAATGAAACTAAAGAGAAATATTATTTGCCTTTAGCACTTCATAATGCAATTGACAGATATGAAGATTGGATAAAAATTACACCAAATGCAAGTTCAAATTCTAAAGAACAAACTATTTTTGAACTTTATGAACTTTACAAACTTCAAAAATTGCCTGATATAATTCGATATGTTTTGTTTAGAAATACATATTTTAAAGATTCAGAAAAACAAGTACAGGAAATATTCGATAAATTACTGTTTAAATTGCAAAAAAATCCTAAAATTTCAGCAATGCAATTAATAGAATTATCTGATTTGCAGAATTTTATGAAAATAAAAGATGACAAAATTGTTTTTAGTAAAATGGTTTTCCCGAAAAAGCAAGATGAACAAACTTTTAACTTGGATAAAATAAAAGCAGCAACTCAGGAACAAGTAATTATTAATTCTCAACTTAAAGATAAAAATGGCGAGTTTTATAATTTTAGAGAACCGCTTCATCCAAGCGAAGTTGGACAATTATATCAATTATTTTACAAAGTAAATTATCCAAAAACAATTTCGAAAATGGATAAACATTTTGTTGTAATTGATAATAACGAAAGAGTTATTGGCGGATTATGCTATAAAATTTTAGAAGACGATGTAGTTTTACTTGATGGAAGTGCAATAACAGATTCTTTGCAAGGAAAAGGAATTGGTTCTGCAATGGTTGAAGATTTTTTTACAAGAATGTCAAGTAAAGGAATAAAAATAGTTAAAGCTCATTTTTTGCTTGGAAATTATTATTTAAAACACAATTTTAAAGTTGATAAAAAATGGGGAGCTTTGGTCAGATATATTTAAGTTTTATTTATTATAATAGTAGCGACGCGAATTATTGTAACAAATAGAAACTAATCAACAATTCACGCTGTGATTTTTATTAACATATTAGTCGGTTTAGTGGTATCTTGTTGAAGTAAAAGAATATATTTTTAAAAATTTGTTTTCAACAGACGATAAACCTGCTTTTCGCTTTACAATATTTAATTGATTTTCAATAGTGTTAATTCCTTCAATATCAGGAAGTAATACACCGCGATTAAAAGCGCCGTCTGTTACAATTACGCCATATTTTTTAGGATTTAATTCAGAAATATTATTAATAATTTCGGGTTTAGATAAAACATCAACAGAAACTACAATATTATCAAGTTCATCAATTTTTAAAGGCGAAAATCTGGAATCTTTTGTTGAAGCAGAAACCGCATTTGAAATTATTTCTAAATAAAGATTTTCTTCTCTTGGCTCAATTGTTCCAATGCAACTTCGCAAACTGCCATCTTTCATATGAATTGATACAAAACAAGCCAGCTTTACCATAAATTCAGTAGAAATATCTTTAGTTTTTATTTTACTGATATCTTTATCTTTAATCAATGCAAATATTGTGTCGATTGCAAGTTTTGCGAATGAAGTTTTGGCTTTATACATCTTTTTTGTTGTTTGATTATTTCTAAATTACGAAAATTATTTTGAAATATCAATTTACAAAGAACAATTTACAAATATCAATTTAAATATGCATACTGTAATTTGAAAACATCACAAACTTTATAAACTTTTAACTTTATAATAATTTTTAATTCCTCTTTAAAGATATTATTTTCGCAAACAAATTAAACATTAAAAAAAACAGATTATGGAATATGATTTAATAGTAATTGGCAGTGGTCCGGGAGGTTATGTTGCTGCAATCAGAGCTTCTCAATTAGGAATGAAAACGGCAGTTATCGAAAAATCTGAATTAGGCGGAATTTGTCTTAATTGGGGCTGTATTCCAACAAAATCTTTATTAAAAAGTGCTCAGGTTTACGAATATATAAATCAAGCAGAAGATTATGGAATTGAAGTATCTGATGTAAAAATTAATTTCGAAAAAATTATTCAAAGAAGTAGAGATGTTGCTGCCGGAATGAGCAAAGGCATTGAATATCTTTTTAAGAAAAATAAAATAGAAACAATTAACGGTTTTGGAAAACTTATTGATAATAAAACAGTAGAAGTTATTGATAATAAGGGAAATAAAACTCTTTATAATGCAAAAAACTTTATTTTGGCAACCGGTGCGCGTTCAAAAGAGCTTCCAAATTTAAAGCAAGACGGAAAAAAAATAATTGGTTATCGTCAAGCACTTAGTTTGCCAAAACTGCCAAAATCTATGATAGTTGTTGGCTCCGGAGCTATTGGAACCGAATTGGCTTATTTCTACAAAATAATGGGAACAGATGTTACAATTGTTGAGTTTTTGCCAAATATGGTTCCTTTGGAAGACGAAGAAGTATCTAAAACCTTAGCTCGCGAATTTAAAAAGAAAAAAATTAAAGTAATGCTTGATTCTTCAGTCGAAACTGTTGATACTTCGGGCGAAAATTGCAAAGTAACAATTAAAACAAAAAAAGGCGAAGAAGTTCACGAAGCCGAAATTGTTCTTTCTGCTGTTGGAATTAAATCGAATATAGAAAATATCGGAATAGAAGAATTAGGAATTGAAGTAGAAAAAGATAAAATCAAGGTAAACCAATATTATCAAACAAATATTGAAGGTGTTTATGCAATTGGGGATATAGTTGCCGGACCTGCACTTGCTCATGTTGCTTCTGCCGAAGGAATTACTTGTGTTGAAAAAATTGCCGGACATAATCCGCAACTTGTTGATTATAAGAATATTCCCGGCTGTACTTATACAACTCCGGAAGTTGCATCGGTTGGAATGACTGAACAGCAGGCAAAAGATGCAGGAATTGATATAAAAGTTGGTAAATTTCCTTTTACAGCATCAGGAAAAGCAAGCGCTGCCGGAGCAAGAGAAGGTTTTGTTAAATTAATTTTCGATGCTGAACATGGCGAATTATTAGGCGGACATTTAATTGGCGCAAATGTTACCGAAATGGTTGGCGAGCTTGTTGTTGCCAGAAAAATGGAAATTACAGGAATGGAATTAATAAAATCAATTCATCCGCATCCAACTATGTCTGAGGCAATTATGGAAGCCGCAGCTGCTGCTTACGATGAAGTAATACATATTTAAGGAACAAGATAAAAGACAAAAGTTTGTAAAGTAGAAAGTAAATTAGTAATTAGTTTATTGGTAATTAGAGTATTAGTAAATGGTTATTGGTTTTTTTATAATTTGAAATTTGAAAAGTAAATTAGTGATTAGAATAATAGTAATTTGACAATAAAACAATTTATTTTATTTGATGATAAATAGCAGAAAACAAATATTTTTAAATCATTTTGAGAAATTAGCGCCAATTTATACAAAATATAAAAGGCGCTATTCGTATTATTGGAATGATATTATTTCGTACATAAATTATTTTTTAACCGAAAATCAGTCTGTTCTTGATGTTGGATGTGGAACAGGCGATACATTGAGTAAACTAATTGGAAATCAGAAAGTTGGAATCGATTTTAGCTCAAAAATGATTGAGCAGGCAAAAATTAATTATCCTGAAATTGATTTTAAACTAATGGATGCAGAAAATATTTCTTTAAACCAAAAATTTGATGTAATTGTATTGTCGAACGTAATTGGATATTTCGAAAATATTCAGGATATTTTAAATTCTTTAAAAAACGTTTGTAAGCCAAATACCAGAATAATTTTTACTTATTATAATTTATTTTGGGAACCAATTCTTAAGTTTGGCGAATTTATTGGCATTAAAAAGAAAAGTCCACGCCAAAATTGGTTGTCTGCAAAAGACATAAAAAACTTATTGTATCTAGCTGATTTTGATACATATAGAATTTCTCGCAGAATGTTATTGCCGATAAATATTCCTGTTTTAAGTTTTATTATAAATAAAATAATAGGCAAATTACCTTTTATAAATTCCTTAAGCTTAAATTATTTTGTTTTTGCAAGACCAATAATCGAAAAAAAACAAGATTTATCTACAACAGTTGTAATTCCTGTCAGAAACGAAAGCGGAAATATTGAAAATGCAATTTTACGAATGCCGAATTTTGGAAAACATCTTGAAATAATTTTTATTGAAGGAAATTCAACCGATGATACATGGAGTAAAATTCAGGAAGTTAGTCAAAAATATCAGCATAAATTTGATATTAAAATTGCCAAACAAGATGGAAAAGGAAAAGGAGATGCTGTGCGAAAAGCTTACGAAATGGCAACAGGCGATATACTTATGATACTTGATGCCGATTTAACAGTTCCGCCCGAAGAATTGCCGAAATTTTACGATGCACTAATTTCGGGAAAAGCTGAATTTATTAATGGTTCGCGCCTTGTGTATCCGATGGACAAAAACGCGATGCGTCCTTTAAATATTTTTGGTAATAAATTTTTTAGTCTTGCATTTTCATGGATTTTAGAGCAGGAAATTAAAGATACATTATGCGGAACTAAAGTGATGTATCGTTCAGATTATCAGCGACTTGCTAAAAACAGGAAGTTTTTTGGCGAGTTTGACCCTTTTGGTGATTTCGACCTTATTTTTGGAGCATATAAATTAAATTTGAAAATAATTGATTTGCCGATTACATATAAAGAGAGAATTTATGGAGATACTAATATCTCTCGCTTCAAACACGGATTTATTCTTTTTAAAATGATGTTTTTTGCTATTTGGAAAATAAAATTTTGGTAAAAATAGTTTAATAATAAATTTGGTTTACATTTTGCCTTAATTACTAAAATATCAACAAAAAAAATATCTTACACTAAATTTTTCGATACAATTATAAAAGTGAAATTTCAATAATAAAACTTAAAAAAATGGCTGTGAAAAAAAAATCATTGAAAATTATAGAATTTATGAAGAACTTTTTTTATGTAATTGCCTCATTAGTAATTATTTTGGTGGTTTTTAATTTATTTTCATATTCTAAATCAAGATTTGAAAACGAAAAAACAAAAGTTGACACTATAATGCAAATAGTTGATATTCAGTCATTTCAGTTTCCTGAAAAATTAGATTTTGCCGGCGAAAAAGTTCCGTTGGAAAATTTTGACATAAGAGAAAGTTTAGATAAAGAAATTTTAAAAGTTGCATATTGGCATTCAGAAATGATTTTATATCTAAAAAGAGCAAACAGAATTTTTCCTGTAATTGAACCTATTCTTAAAAAAAACGGTGTGCCAGACGATTTTAAATATTTAATGGTTACCGAAAGTGGTTTAGTTAATGTTGTTTCGCCTGCAAAAGCAGAAGGCTACTGGCAATTTATGGATAAAACAGCTAAAGAATTTGGATTGGAAGTAAATAAAGAAGTTGACGAAAGGTATCATCTAAAAAAATCGACAGAAGCTGCTTGTAAATATCTGAAAAAGAGAAAGCAAAAATTTGGTTCTTGGACAATGGCAGCCGCATCTTATAATGCAGGCGAAAACGGAATGAATAATTATGTTGAATATCAAGAAGTTAACTCTTATTACGATTTGGCAATGTTCTCAGAAACAGGCAGATATGTATTTAGAACTTTAGCAATTAAATTAATAATGCAAAATCCGAAAGAATATGGATTTATTTTGAAAAAAGAAGATTTATATCCGAAAATTGCAACATACGAAATCGAGATTGATACAGCAATAACAGATATGATTGCTTTTTCAAAAAAGCATGATATAAATTACAAATTGCTTAAAATGTTTAATCCTTGGTTAAGGTCGCACGAATTAACAAATAAAGCAAAAAAGAAATATATTATTGATATTCCTGAAAAAGGAGCACGTTCAAAAAAGTATAATTGAAATTATTTTTCAGATTAAATATTCAGCAATAAAAAATTATCCGGAATTTTGATAAATAATATTTGAAATCATAAATTAATTTACCAAATTTTCAATTGGTTTTCCTGTTGAACCGCTCGGATAAGCCAGATTTAAAAAGTTTGAAATTGTTGGCACTATATCGCTGATATTTACCGGTTTAAGAATTTCGCCTCGGTTAATTTTCCATCCATACCAAATTAAAGGCACATGAGAATCGTATTTATATGGCGAACTTTGTTTGTAATATTCAAAACTCACGTGTTTATTATTTTCTTCAATCCAGCCGGGCTCAAGATTTATTAAAACATCGCCGGAACGCTCCATGTTATAACTGTTTTGGAATTTATGTAAAATGCTGCTAGTGAAGTTAGTAGTTTGAAGAATTGTTGCAGTTGTAGCATTTGCAACTCCTTTAAATTGATTCATAAATTGAGCCGCTTTTAATTGCACTTCGCTTAATTGAAGTTTTGACGCATCAATTAAAATCTGATTCAAGTATATTTGTCTATTATTGTATGATTTTATCCAGTTTGCTCTTCCGTAAATAGCTTTTAAATAGCTTTCTAAAACAGAAATTGCTTGTTCTGAGTTAAATCTGCCTGTAGGCATTCCTACTTCTTTCGAAAAATCAGGATTGTCTATAGAGCCTCTGTCGCTTGTTAATACAATTAAAACATCTTCTTTTGATAATTGTTCGTCCACAAAACTTAAAAGATGCTCAATATCTTTATCTAATCTCAAATAAATATCCTGTAACTCAACAGAGCGAATACCAAAAATTTGATTTACATAACCACTTGCAGCAAAACTAATTGTAATTAAATCAGTATATTCATCTTTTCCCAATTCTTCGTTTACAATTGCCGATAAAGCAAAATCTTTTGTGTAAGTATTTCCGTAAGGAGTATATTTTATTACTCCAACTCCTTCTTTTTTAGATAGTTCCAGTAATTCGTAAGGAAAAGTTTTTTGCAAATTTTTAAAACCTTTTTCGTAAGAATTATTATCCGCTAAGCTTTCTCTGTATTCTTTTATCGGCAAAAAAGTATTCCATTGTTTTGCAAGATATATTTCGGTAAATTTTTTATCGTTAAAATTAACAACCCAATCCGGCAACGAATCTAAATAATACGAGCTTGAAGTCCATTTGCCTGTTTCATCATCCATCCAATATGCAGCATTTGCAAGATGTCCGGAACTTAAAATTGCAGCATAGTTTTTTATTGAAATTCCAATAACTTTTGATTTTTTGTAGTTTGATAATCTTAATTCATCACCTAAAGTTGAACCAATTAATTGTTTTGGCGAATATTTATTATTGTTGAAATTTGAAATTGAATTTTTTAAATTATTATCTTCAATACAAAATTGTTTGTAGTCTTTCAATCTTTGAAACCAGTAATCAGAAACAATTCCATGATTTGAAGGCGTTGTACCTGTTGATATTGTTGCATATCCAGGTGCCGATTCTGTTATCAAATAGCTATAATTTGCATTTTTACAAAAAGCGCCTTCGTTTATTAATCTTTTAAATCCGCCTTCCGAAAATTTCGACCAATATCTTTGAATAAAATCATAGCGCATTTGTTCTACTACAATGTTTATAATTAATTTAGGATTTTCAGGCGCTACTTTTATTTGAGAAAATAATATATTTTGAAAAATAATTGTAAAAGCAATAATAGCGATAAATTTATTCATTTTTAAGTTCGTTTTTTTAGCTTGCAAATTTAATTGAAATAATTTTAGTATTTTGATTTTATTTTGAAAAACTTGATTTAAAATATAGTTTGAAATAAGTTTTACTTAGCAATATGTTTTGAATTTTTCAGCGATGTTGTTAAATGATTTTTTTATTATAAAGTTTAGATTATAAGGATATTAATAATACATTAATGATTTTTTATAAATTATTATTTTGATTAAGTCTTTTAGAAAATAATAAAATTTGTTTATATCAAATGCATCTTTATATTTATTTTTAATTTTTAATTTAATTTTTTTAATTTATTAATAACTTTGCGCATCAAAAACTAAAAAAAAATATGGGAAGAGTTGAAGAATTAGAAAATATTGCTACGCAAGTAAGACGTGATGTAATAAGGATGATAAACCTTTCACAGTCAGGACATCCTGGTGGTTCGCTTGGCTGTGCCGATTTAATGACATGTTTATATTTTGATATTTTAAAATATGATCCATGCGATTTCGATATGGATGGTAAAAATCAGGATGTGTTTTTCTTATCAATTGGTCATATAGCGCCGGTTTGGTACAGCGTTTTAGCTCGCTCAGGCAGTTTTGATATAAAAGAACTCAAAACTTTACGAAAACTCGACAGTAAATTACAAGGACATCCATCAATTCAAGAAAAAACAGAAGGCGTAAGAATAGCTTCTGGCTCTTTAGGACAAGGATTATCAGTAGCTGCAGGTGCCGCATTAGCAAAAAAGCTAAATAAGGATAAAAGCTTAGTATATTCTCTTCATGGCGACGGCGAAATGCAAGAAGGCCAAATTTGGGAGGCTGCCACTTTTGCTGCTCATCATAAAATTGATAATTTAATTTCAGTTATTGATAATAACGGCAAACAAATCGACGGACCTGTTTCTGAAGTTATGAATCTGGGGAATTTAAAAGCAAAATGGGAAGCTTTTGGTTGGCTTGTATTTGAAATGGATGGAAATAATATTCAGGATGTTCTTGATACTATGAAAAAAGCAAAAGACAATACCGGAAATAATAAACCCATAATGATTATTATGAAAACCGAAATGGGAATGGGCGTTGATTTTATGATGGGAACACATAAATGGCATGGTGCAGCACCAACTGATGAACAAACTAAATTGGCACTTAGTCAATTACCAGAAACTTTAGGCGATTTTTAATTAATTTATCAAAAAGTTAGTTTAGATTTTTGTTTAATTAAAAAAATATTAATTTTGATAAGTGAAAATTTCATTAATCTACTTATACTTAACTAATTTATTATGGAAAACTTAGACGAAAATGCTCAAACACAAACACCAGAATCTAATGCAAACGACGATAAAGTAATTGGTATTTTAAGCTATCTTGGAATACTTTGGGTTGTTGCTTATATTATTTATGGAAATAAAAAGACTGACTATAACTTATTTCACTTAAAACAAGGTTTAGGATTGTTCATTGTTATAATTGTACTTATGATTATAGGCTCATTACTTGTTATTAGATGGTTTAGCTGGATTTTTTATATTGCTTATCTTGTTTTTGCTATTATGGGAATTATTAGTGCTGCGAATGGCGAGCAAAAGCCATTGCCAATTATCGGAAAGTTCTTTGCTGATACTCTTAAAAACTTCAAATAATAAAAAAAATGAGTACAAAGCTATGTAGTGATTTTATTGCTGCATAGCTTTTTTATTTATATAAATTTATTTTATGAATTTTTAATTTTTAATTTTTAATGAAAATCCATAACTAAATAATATCAATTATCAATAATTAAACCATTAT
Organism: Bacteroidales bacterium; assembly: GCA_016937695.1. Taxonomy (GTDB): domain Bacteria; phylum Bacteroidota; class Bacteroidia; order Bacteroidales; family NBLH01; genus NBLH01. The sequence continues at coordinate 21,153 of JAFGWC010000126.1, read as the reverse complement.
ATTACATATTAAAATGTCAAAAAAGTTTAAAATATTAATAATTCTATTAAACTTAGTTTTTATAAATAGTGCTTATACTCAATATGTTAAGGAAATAAAAAAGACAAGAATACTCTTTATTTTCGATGCGTCAAATAGTATGAATGGTAAATGGGAGAGCGGTAAAAAAATAGACATTGCCCGTAATTTATTAATAAAATTAATCGATAGCCTAGATAAAATCGATAATACCGAACTTGCAATAAGAATTTACGGCCATCAAAATAGTTTTCCGCCACAAGTTTGTACAGATACAAAACTTGAAGTTCCGTTTGCCGAAAATAATGCCCAAAAAATCAGAGACAAACTAAAAACCATTGTTCCAAAAGGAACAACGCCAATAGCTTATTCTCTAGAGCTTTCCGGCGGTGATTTTCCGCCTTGCAAAAACTGTAGAAACGTAATTGTTTTAATTACTGATGGAATTGAAGCTTGCGAAGGCGATCCTTGTGCAATTGCATTAATGCTTCAAAAAAAAGGAATCACTTTAAAACCTTTCGTTATAGGTATTGGATTAGATTTGGAAACAAAAAAAGCTTTTGAATGTGTTGGTAAATTTTATGATGCAGATAAAGAAAAAGAATATGAAAATGCTTTGGATGATGTTATGATTCAGGCATTTAATCAAACTACAGTTCAAATAAATTTATTGGATATTTACAATAAACCATCGGAAACAGATGTTAATTTAACATTTTATAATCAGGATAACGGGAAAATTATATTTAATGCAATTCATACAATTAATAAATTTGGGAATCCAGATACTATTTTTCTTCAACCACAAATTACATACAAAATAGTTGTAAACACAATTCCAAAAACTGTTATCGAAAACGTTAAAATTAAACCGCGACAGCATAATATTATCGAAAAATCTGCTCCTCAAGGATTTTTAATCGTAAAACAAGAAAAAGGCAATAATTATAATGGAAATAAATTTATTGTCAGAAAATCTGGCGAACCCACAACTTTAAATTCTCAAATTATAGCTGCAAAAGAGAAATATCTGGTTGGAAAATACGATATTGAACTTTTAACGTTACCTCGATTGTATTTTAATTATGTACAAATTGAACAAAGCAAAACAAAAACAATTTCTTTTCCTGAGCCCGGAATTGCTAATTTTTTAATGCCTTCAAACGGATTTGGAAGTGTGTATGTGAAAACAAATAAAAATATAGAATGGGTTTGTAATTTAAACGAAATTAATAAAGAAGTATTAACTTTGCAGCCTGGAAATTATATAGCAATATATCGTCCGGCATTAGCAAAAAAAATGAATATGTCAATTGAAAAAGAATTTACTGTTTTATCAGGAAGATCAGTAACTGTAAAATTTTAATTAACAATATAACAATTAATTATATATCAGAATAAAAAAATATAAATGAAAAAATACTCTTACACAGAAAAAAAAGATACTCGTTCAGGATTTGGCGCAGGATTGTATGAAGCCGCAAAAGAAAACGAAAATATTGTTGCACTTTGTGCCGATTTAAAAGGCTCGTTAAAAATGAATGCCTTTGCAGATGAATTTCCGGAAAGATATTTCTCGGCTGGAATTGCGGAAGCGAATATGCAAGGAGTTGCTGCTGGAATGACAATTGGCGGTAAAATACCGTTTACAGGCACTTTTGCTGTTTTTGCAACAGGAAGAGCATACGACCAGATAAGACAATCAATAGCTTATTCAAATAAAAACGTGAAAATTTGTGCTTCGCATGCAGGAATTACTTTAGGCGAAGACGGCGCTTCTCATCAAATTATGGAAGATATCGGCTTAATGAAAATGTTGCCAAATATGACAGTTATTAACCCTTGCGATTACAATCAAACAAAAGCTGCAACAAAAGAAATTGCTAATTTTGAAGGTCCTGTTTATTTAAGATTTGGGCGTCCGGAAGTTCCAAACTTTACTGCTGAAAATCAAAAATTTGTAATTGGCGAAGCTGTAATGTTAAACGAAGGAGTTGATGTAAGTATCTTTGCTACAGGCCATTTGGTTTGGAAAGCAATTGAAGCTTGTGAGATTTTAGAACAAAAAGGCATTTCTGCAGAAATAATAAATATTCATACAATTAAACCTTTGGATAAAAAAGCAGTCTTAGAATCAGTAAAGAAAACAAAAGCTGTTGTAACTGCAGAAGAACACTTTAGAAATGGCGGATTAGGCGATAGTATTGCACAATTATTAGCTTTAGAAAATCCTTGTCCGATTGAAATGGTTGCTGTTGACGATAAATTTGGCGAAAGCGGAATTCCTGAAGAATTGCTTGCGAAATTTAATTTAGATACAAAAGATGTTGTTGAAGCTGCACTTAAAGTGATTGAAAGAAAAAAATAATAGCTTTTTCTGGTTTTAATTGTAATAAATAAATGTCAAGATATTGAAAATCAGATTGTTATTGTTTTGACATCTAATTGTTTGTATGGAAAAAAATACTGATGAAAGGCTAATATCACTTTTAAAGGAAAGTAAAAATAAAGATAAAGTTTTTGAACTGATTGTTGAAGAATATAAAGAGAGATTATATTGGCATATCAGAAAAATTGTTATTGAACACGACGATGCAGATGATATTTTGCAAAACACATTTATTAAGGCTTGGAAATCGATAGAAAATTTTAGAGCAGAATCTAAAATATTTACATGGCTTTATAGAATCTCAACAAACGAGAGTTTGACTTTTTTACAAAAGAAAAAAAGAAGGAATATATTTTCATTTCAAACTGTTGAAAAGGAACTTGCAGATAGTTTAGAAAGCGATGTGTATTTTTCTGGCGATGAAATACAATTAAAATTACAAAAAGCAATATTGCAATTGCCTGACAAACAGCGGATTGTGTTTAATATGAAATACTTTGACGAAATAAAATATTCTGAAATGTCTGAGATTTTGCAAACATCTGAAGGTGCATTAAAAGCTTCATATCATCATGCAGTAAAAAAAATTGAAGGTTTTTTGAAAAATGATTAAACTGTTGCTTTAAAATATTGTCAAATAATTGTGGAAGGAGAAATATTATGAGCGAATTAGAAAAACATACGAACAAAAATCCTTTTAAAGTTCCTGAAAATTATTTTAACGATTTTTCGGATAAAATTAAAGGCAAAATTAATGAGCAAGACAATAATTTCGGAAAAACTTCATTTATTGTAAAAATTAAGCCATATATAGCAATTGCTGCTGGTTTCCTGTTAATTTACATATTTTGGTTTTTAATTGCCGGAAATAAATATGAATTAAACGAAACGGCAGAAAACAATACTGAAATTACAAGAGAAGATATTTTTTTAGATATGGTAAAAACAGATGAACTTATTGATTTTATTGCAACTAATAGTGAAACTCTAAGTGATAAAGAAACTATATCTGACGAAAACATTGACGATATTCTTAATAATATGGATGTTTCAACAATTATTGAAACATTAAATTAGTTTTATAATTCAGAATATATTTTACAAGCCAATATTAACAAGAAAATTTATTAATTATGATGCATAAATATATAATATCTGCTACAATTTTTTTTATGTTTTTTGTAAATCTACAATCTCAGCCAATCAATCAAAATGTAAAGCAAAACATTGAAACTCAGAAGGTTGCATTTATTACACAGAAATTAAATTTAACAGTTGAAGAAGCACAATTGTTTTGGCCTGTTTATAATGAATTTATGAATAATAAAGAATCGCTTTTAAATAAGAAGAAATCTTTACTGCAAAAGTTTAATACGCAATCTGAGAAATTAAGTGATAGCGAATTAGAAAATCTTGCAGATGAAAATATTGAAATTCAGGTAAAAGAAGCAGAATTAGCTAAAACATATCATCAAAAATTTAAAACTGTTTTACCAATTAAAAAAGTTGTAAAGTACTATCAGGCTGAAAATCAGTTTAAAAGAGTTATTTTAAATCAGTATAAGAAAAACAATAATCAGCCTAAAAGAAATTTCAGACAAAATTAAATTGTAAAATTGCATCAGTTTTGGATGTGAGGAAAAGATAGATTTTCTATTGCTTTTTGTATTAAAAAAATAAAATTGTTAAATTGTTATATTGTTTAAATTCAGCGATATAGCAATTTAACAATTGCAAAAAAAAAACGAATTCTAAAATTTATTCTACAATAATAAATTAAAAATACAAATCTCTTTTTCCGTTTTTGATTTTTTCAATTCGCTCTCTCACTTTTTCAATATACTTTTCGTCTTCAATTTCCGACATCTTGTTTTCTATAAGCTCGTAACCTTTTTTCTTGGTTTCTTCAGGAGCATAATCTTCAAGATACTCAACTAAAGTAAGTATAGCATTTGGTGTACAATATCTTTTAATAAATCCAGGAACCGAAAATTCCATAAAATGCTCACCGGTTCTTCCTAATCTGTAACAAGCTGTGCAAAACGATGGAATGTATTGATTTTCAATCAGTTCGTCCATTATTTCGTTTAATGTACGATTGTCGTTTATTTGAAATTGTTCACTGTCAATGTCTTGTTCGTTTTCTTTATTTTTAGTGTAACCTTTCATCTCGATATTTGTTCCGCCATCAATTTGCGATACTCCAAATTGAAGAATTTCGTCTCTTATTTCAGCCGATTCTCTTGCTGTTAATATCAAACCTGTATAAGGAACAGCTAATCTTAGAATTGCAACAAGTTTTGTAAAGTCCTCATCACTAACAATATGCAATTTGTCAATATCTAATTCTGATGCATATTGTATTCTAGGGAAAGAAATTGTGTGCGGACCAACATTGTAAACTGCTTCAAAATGATTAACATGCCTTAAAAGACCAAGAACTTCAAATCGCCAGTCGTATAAGCCAAATAAAGCGCCAATTCCAACGTCATCAATTCCTGCTTCCTGTGCTCTGTCTAGCGAAGTTAAACGCCAATCGAAATCTTTTTTCTTTCCGCTTAAATGCACTTTATTGTAAGTTTCGGGATGATAAGTTTCCTGAAATATTTGATATGTGCCGATTTCAGATTCTTTTACTATCTTAAAACCTTCAATACTTAAAGGAGCTGCATTTATGTTAACTCTTCGTATTTCACCATTTCCACTTTTAACTCCATATACAGTTCTAACAGATTCTGCGATAAATTCAGGATTGTATTTTGGATGTTCGCCATAAACTAAGATAAGTCTTTTTTGTCCGGTGTTTTCTAATGCAGTAACCTGATTTATAAGTTCTTCCTTGTCAAGAGTTGTTCTTTTTATAGATTTGTTTGATGCTTTAAAACCACAATATGCGCAATTATTTGTACACATATTTCCGATATAAAGAGGCGCAAAAAGAACAATTCTGTGTCCGTAAACTTTTTCTTTAAGTTCTCGTGCACCTTTTTTTATTTCGTTAACGAGTTCCGGTTCTGTTGTATTAAGCAGAATAGCCGTTTCTTCAAGACTTAATCTGTTTTTATCCAGCGATTTAGCAATTATTTCTCTAACTCTTTTTTTAGTAGCTTTAGCATTATTTATGATGTCCCAAATTTCGTCAGCATCAATAAAAGGCTGCATTGCTTCATCTTTTATATTATATTTTTCAGGATGGTAAATCATAGCTGTAAATATTAAAAATTATGATGCAAATTTACGGCATCTTTGCAAAATAAAATAGAATAAATATCATGTTTTGCAAATTTGCTGTATTTAAACTTAATAAATTAGTTTTGTAATGTATTGATAATCAGAAAATAAACAAGTGGTCAAATATCAATATAATTAAATATCTGATATAAATCATAATGTGAAAATATGTTAATTTTTAGATAGGTTTATTAATTATAATTTTCAGAAAGAATATTTATTCGAATTTAAGTTTTACTTTTTGCAAACTTTCTTCAGAACCAACCATTGTAACAAAATCGCCTAAGCGTAATCTTGTATATCCATGAGAAATAACGTTTGAACCATCTCTTTTTACTGATAAAATAAGAGTGTCGTTAGGAAGTCTTAAATCTCTTAGAGCAATTCCTTGTAAATCAGGATTAATTACTTCTAAATCAATAGTATCGTGGTTTTCTTCCATTCCAAGCAAAATTGAAGTTGCAATTGGCGACCTTACAAAATGGAATAATAAATTAACAATTGATGTATCAGGTTCAACAACTAAAGCTCCGATTTTTTGAAAATATTCGTAATTTTTATGTTCTTGAAGTCTTACAATTAAATCTTTGGTTCCGCAGTTTTCATAAGCAGTTTCGCAAATTTGTATATTTTCTTCATCGGTTTGCATGCAAATAATAGCTTCGGCTTTAAAAGCCTCAAGTTTTTTAAACGTTTCTAGCGAATAATCTGTAATAGGAATAACTTCACATTGAGTATATGATTCAGCATCAATGTCTTGCATCATTGTGGCTATTTTTACATTCCAGCTGTGTTCTTTAAGTTGTTTTGCTAATGCAAGTGATTGATTTTCAAGACCAAATATAATTGCATCTCTAATTCCGTCAAAAGTTTTTGTTTCTGCTTTGTCGTGGTTTTCTTTAACTTTAAAAATAGATGCTTTAAAAATAGGTGGTCCTAAAAGCAGATTCATTATTATAACTGCAACAATTATTGCTTCAAATTCAGCGCCCCAATCAGGAAATGCTTTCGAAACCATTGTTACTAAACCTAATGCAACTCCTGCTTGAGTAACAAATGGCATCCAACCTATTTTTTTATATAAAGCAAGTTCTTTTACTACAGAACTTGCAATAAAGGAGCCTACGAATAAAGTAAAAAGCCTTATAAGAAATAAAATTAACGCGATAAACCAAAAATCTTTAATTATATCTAAAGCAATGGATGCACCAGTCAAAGTAAAAAATGAAATATAAACAAAAATGCCAACTTCCTCGATTATTTTTGTAAATTCTTGTCTGTTTTTTGAATAATTTGTGATATAAAATGCTGCAATTATGTTAATTAGAAGAGGTTCAAAATGAATTTTAATTCCAATAGCATTTACCGATATATCTCTAATTAAATATGTAAACCCATACACGCCCCAACCAACAAGTAATATAATAAGCGTTTTTAGTGTTTCATTTGATTGAAATTGAATAAATAGAGTTATTAATTTCCCAATTAAAAATCCGAAAAAAAATGAAAGCACTAACTCAAAAAACAGCAAAATTATTGTTGTGATGTTAAAATCGACATTACTAATTAAAGTGCTGCTTACAGAGAATGTGATTGTGAAAAGAATAATTGCAAGAAAATCTTTAACAATAATAGTTCCAATAGCAATTTTTGTAAAAGGTCCTTTGGCTCTAAGTTCGTTTATTACAGCAATAGCAGAAGCAGGCGATCTGGCAACAAAAATAGCACCTATTAAAATAGATATTGCAAATTTTGTTGCGTTATTTAGATTTGCCATAAAAGGAATATAGTCTGATATGTGGAATATAATAAAGCTAGATATAAAGAAAGTTGCTACTATTTGTCCTAAAGTCATCCATGTTATACTTGTAAACTTGCTTCTAATGTCCTTTAAGTAAAGTTCAGAGCCTGCAGCAAAAGCAATGAAAGCAAGAGCAATATCATGTATAAATTTTAAACTATTTACAGCTTCTAATGAAATTAGATTTGTTACATATGGGCCTGCAATTATTCCTATAACTAAAAAACCTGTAATTAAAGGAAGCTTAATTTTTATAAAAAGTTTTGCGATATTTCCAGATGCTGTTGCTACAATTATAAAAGCTATTATTATAATTAAGAAGCTATTTATATTTTCCATTAATTGTTGATATATTTTTGACTAAGATACATAAAAAGGATTATTTTGTGCAAAATGGAATTTAAAAATTGTAAATTATATATTAACTTTGAATAAATTTACGTTATAAATTTATTGTAAAATTTTGTATTTTAAATTAATGCTATGAATAAAAAGAATTTTAAGTTTAATTATATATTTATATTAATTTCAATATTTAGTTTAATCTCAGAAATTGATATTTATTCTCAAAATGATTTGCGGAATGATACTTCTTTTTTCTATTCAAGGAAAAAAGAAATAAACTATTGGCTTAATAAAACAGGTATTAATCAGGTTTTCTATTTAGATAAAATTGATGTTAAAAAAAATAAACTCACATTAGACTTTGCATCTTCATTTCAAACATTAGATTCATTAAACGTAGCGTGGAATATGCTTAGTTATTCTTACGATTCTACAGATAATCAAGCGATTGCCCGAAAAATATTTAATTCTATGGCATTTGAAATGGAAGTTGGAAAAGATTCTTTAGAAGTAAATTTAGCTTCAAATATGCCAAGTTTTGGTTCAAGAATTTATTATAATAATAAATATGGGATATCAATAGAACGTTCAGATGAGAAAAGTCTTTCAAGAACATTTAATATCGTTTCATTAAGCCTTGCAGAATTTGACATGCCTGAAACTACATCTGAAAGCATTGATAATATGTCGGTACGAAGTATTAGAAACAATATAAGAAAATTTTTGGAAGAGTATTATAAAGAGAAAGGAACATTTTGGTATGATGCAAATATGGAAGTGTTGCAAGAAGCTTATAATGAATTAACTTTTGAAGTTAATAGGTTAAGTAGAGAAATACTAAACGATAGGAATTACTTTGAGTATATTAAAATTGAAGTGAAAATATTAAAGAGAAATGAAAAAGTTGATATTAAATATGATATAATGGGAAAATTTAGTGGTGGTTTTGGATTTGAACCAAGGCGAAGTGAGTTTAGAAATATGGAGCCAGATTATTTAGATTATTTAAGAAGATATCAAATGAAACTTTCAAGAAAAATTAAAGAATCCCTAATTAGAAGATAATAGTTCTAGATAAAAAATAAAAAAATCATTTATATGAAAGAGTCAACTTTAAGAAACAGTATAAGTAAATTTATTTTAATTTCGAATGCAATTTTATTTGTTACAATAATAGCTCTATATTTCTTTAACGGCTTTTTACCTGATGAGTTTACAGTTCTTATTGCAATAATTTCTCCTGTTACTGCTGTATATATTGGTGCTTTAGTTAAATATGCAATTGAAAACAAAAATGTTATTGAAGGCGGTGATGAGGAAAAACCTGTAAATCAATTATATGTGACAATTTCTTATTGGTCAATACCTTTTCATTTTTCGGCAATTTTTATTATTGTAAACCTAAAAGCCATTAATTTAATAACATTTGGCGATTTGAAAATAGCTTTTAGTATAATAGAAACTTTTTTTGGTGCATATGTTGGTTATATTGTTTCGTCCTTATTTAAAGTTGATGAACCAAAAGAAGCTAAAAAAGAATAAACTTAAATATTACATATTAGGCTTAGTAATAATCCTCAGAATTAATGTTCTGAGGATTATTTATTTAATTATTGTTTTTTGTAAATTTTCTTGGTTTTAGCATATTTTCAGGACTAAGCAAGTTTTCAATTTCTTCTTTAGAAAGTAATTTCTTTTCAAGAACAAGTTCATAAACACTTTTTCCTGTTTCTAAAGCTTCTTTTGCTACTTGAGTTGAAGCTTCATATCCAATAACCGGATTTAATGCAGTTACAATTCCAATGCTATTCATTACCATGCTTCTACAATGTTCAATATTTGCAGTAATTCCAACAATACAGCTGCTTCTGAGAGTATTCATGCCATTTATAAGCATTTCCATAGATTCAAAAATACTTTGAATAATAACAGGTTCCATCACATTTAATTCAAGTTGTCCAGCTTCAGCAGCTAAAGAAACGGTTAAATCATTACCAATTACTTTAAACGCAATTTGGTTTACAACTTCAGGAATAACAGGATTTACTTTGCCCGGCATAATTGAAGAACCTGGTTGTACGGCTGGAAGATTAATTTCATTTAAGCCGGCTCTTGGTCCTGATGACAATAATCTCAAATCATTTGATATTTTTGAAAGTTTTATTGCAAGTCGCTTAATAGTTGAGGAATACATAACAAAAGCACCTGTATCTTGCGTCGCTTCAACAAGATTTCTGGCGCTAACTATATCCATTCCTGTAATATCTCTTAAATGTCCAATTACTCTTCTAGTATAGTCAGGATCAGAATTAATGCCTGTGCCAATTGCAGTAGCTCCCATATTTACTTCAAGAAATAAATTTACATTTGAAGTTAGTCTTTCAACTTCTTCTTCAAGAGTAATTGCATTAGCTTCAAATGATTGTCCAAGAGTCATTGGAACTGCATCTTGAAGTTGAGTTCTTCCCATTTTTAATACATGAGAAAATTCATCAGCTTTAACTTTAAATGCAGAAATTAAGTTTAAAAGTGCTTTTACCAGAGTTTTGTTTTTTCTGATAATTGCAATTTTTACAGCTGTTGGATAAGCATCATTTGTAGATTGAGATAAATTAACATGATTATTTGGGTGACAGTATTCATATTGACCTTTTTCATAACCCAAATTAACAAGTGCTGCATTTGCAATTACTTCATTTGCATTCATATTAGTAGAAGTTCCTGCACCACCTTGGATCATATCAACAACAAAACATTTAAGAAATTTTCCGTTTAAAATACCTGTGCAAGCCTCATCTATGGCGTTTGCAACATCTTCATCTAATAATTCTAAATCGTAATTTGCTCTAGCAGCAGCTTGTTTAACCATTGCAAAAGCTTTTGGAATTTCAGGATAAAAAGATAGAGGAACACCGGTTATGTCGAAATTTTCTAAAGCTCTAAGAGTCTGAATGCCATAATATACTTCATTACTTACTTCTTTTTCTCCAAGTAAATCGTGTTCAAGTCTTTTTTCACCGAATAAATATTGTGAACCAATGCTTACAAATCTCATGTTTGAGCTTCTCATTCTTTTCGAAATCACTTTCACAAGTTTTGAGCTTATTTTTAGTCCTATTTTTGGGTTTTGCGCAAATATTAATTCAATATCTGTTCTGGCTAAAGAAAAAATAGTACAAGCAGTTATTGTTTTTGCTGATGTTGAATGTGGGCTGTTATCAATAAATGCTCCTTCACTAATTACATCACCCATAGTAAAATAGAATAATCTTTGATCTTCTTTATGAGGTGTTTTTTTTAGTAATTCCACATCACCGGCATAGATAATATAAACCGACTTTCTCTCTTTATCTTCTTTGAAAAGATAAATGCCTGAATTGTAGGTTTCTACGGTGAATTTTTCAATTAATAGTTTTTTCTCGGTTTCTTCCAAATCAGAAAAAAAATCGATGTTGTTTACGAATTCGTATATTTCTTTTTGGTTCATTTTTATTTATTTTAGATAATTACTTTTGTTTTATTATTTTTAACAAAATAAATAAAAATTTTTTTAATAGATTTGGATATGGTTTTTTTATTTTACCTTCACTTGAATTATCTTTGTAATTAACTAATTATTAATTAAATAAAATGAATATAATACTAAACTCACTTCAATATACAATACCTTCAATTATTGTACTTATTACTTCATATTTAATTGTTAAATCATTCCTTGATAAGGAATATCAGAGGCAAAGGCATGAGTTGCATATGAATAATAATAAATTAATTACTCCAATTAGGTTGCAATCTTATGAAAGAATGTTAATGTTTTTAGAAAGAATTTCGCCATATTCTTTAATTCCAAGAGTTCAAAGTAGTGGCTTAAGCGGAAAACAATTTCAAACACTATTAGTTCAAAATGTAAGATCAGAATTTGAACACAATCTTTCGCAGCAAATTTATATTAGTAATGAAACATGGGATCTGGTTAAAATAGCAAAAGAAAATTTAATAAAACTTATAAATATTGCGGCCGGTCATATTAACGAAAATGCAACAGCTCTTGATTTAAGTAAAGTTATATTGGATATGTATTTAAAAGCAGAAAATTTGCCAATTAATATTGCAATTGATAGTATAAAAGAAGAATTTAAATCAATTTTTTTAGATTAGACTATAAACATAATAAGTTCACGAAAAATAAACATTGATATATATTCGATTAATTATTTTCTATTACTTTTATATTAAAATAATAATGTAAGTGATTGAATGTCAGTAAATTATAAAAAATATCACATGAAAAATTTTAATCTTCAAGAGATTTTTTTCTTCTTTATTTTAATTGCAGTAACAATAGGTTTTTATAATGTAATAGAACCATTTATTGTTGATATTTTTCTTGCATTAATTTTAGCTGTACTTTTTAGAAAACCACTTAATTTTTTGATAAAAAAATTTAAAGGGAAAAAAGCTAGAGCTGCTGCAATTACTCTATTATTGGTAGTTTTTGTTATAGTAATTCCTTTAACTGTAATTGGGATAATGCTTTCGTCAGAAGTTGGCAATACTTATTCTACATTAAAAAACTATTTGCCCGAGATAGAAAGTTATATAAATAATATTCCGGAAAAACTCTCAAAAATACCTCAGCTTCAAGACCATCTAGAACAAATAAATTGGACTAAAATAGCAGAAGCGGCAGATAAATTAGTGTCAACATTAGGAGCATTTATTCTTGGATTAATACAAAAAACTTTTATAAATGTTGGATTTATGATTATGCATTTTTTCATAGTTTTATTTTTGCTTTATTATCTTTTTATTGATGGACAAAAATTGTTAAAAAGAATACAATATCTAGTTCCTTTAAAAGATAAAGATGAGCAAGAACTTTTCGATAAACTTGAAAAAGTAACAGATGCAATTATTGTTAATACTTTTATGATTGGTGTTTTAGAAGGAACTTATGGCGGAATATTGTTTGCAATATTAGGAATACCATCACCATTTTTTTGGGGAACCATTATGGCTTTTTTATCAATAATACCTTTAGTTGGTGCAAATTCTATTTTGCTTCCTATGGCAATTGTACAATTATTTATCGGTAATTATTGGACTGGAATTATTATTTTAGTAATTGGAGTCGGTGCTGTAACTGTAAATCAAAATATAGTACGTCCTCGCTTAGATGGACATAAAAGCGGAATGCATCCAGCCATAATGTTTTTGGCAAGTATGGGTGGTTTAATTTGGATGGGAATTATTGGATTTTTAGCCGGTCCAATTATAACAGGATTGTTCCTTATTATTTGGAATCAATTTGGTGTTAGATATCAAAATAAGTTAGAGCAATTAAATAAAGGAGATTAAATCTCAAAATGTTATTTTATCGATAAATTGAAAAAAAATATTTTTATAAAATCAACTTTTGTCATAATATTGAGCCTTGCATTTTTTTTAAAAAGTGAAGGGCAAAATAAATATTGGGTTTTTTTAGCTGATAAAAATGGTGTGGATTTTAATCCGCAAAATTATTTTGACAGAAAAGCAATAGAAAGGCGAATAAAAAGCGGAATACCGCTTTTCGATTCAACAGATTTTCCTCTAAGAAAAGATTACTTGGAAATTTTAGCTGAAAATGTTGAAACAATAAGTAGTACAAGCAGATGGTTTAATGCCGTTGCTGTAAGTGCTGATTATGAGCAAATTAATAAAATACAACAACTTACTTTTGTAAAATCTGTAAAACCAATGTTTTATAAGGCAAATTTATGCTCATATATTTTTGATACATTAATTTCTGAAGATGATAATAAACTTGCTGAAATGCAGTTGAATAGGATGGAAGGCGATGTATTTTATAAACGAGGATATACCGGAAAAGGAATAAGAATAGCTGTATTTGATGCCGGATTTCCTTCGGTTGATAAAAGTCCTGCTTTTAAACATCTTAGAGATAATAATCGAATAATTAAAACTTGGGACTTTGCTCGAAAAAAGGAAAATGTATATGCTCATAATCAGCATGGTACTATGGTTCTGTCTTGTATTGCAGGAAAATTAAATCAAAAAAGATTTGGGCTAGCAACAGATGCTGAATTTTTACTTGCAAGAACAGAAGTAGATGCAGAAAATTATTCTGAGGAAGAAAATTGGCTTCAAGCTGTTGAATGGGCGGATAAAAACGGAGCAGATATAATAAGTAGTTCACTAGCATACACTTATCATAGATATTATACTTTTCAAATGGACGGTGAAACAAGTTTAGTTGCAAAGGCTGCAAATTTAGCTGCAAATAAAGGAATACTTGTAATTAATGCAATGGGAAATGACGGAAATAATGAGTGGAAAATAATGGCAACACCAGCTGATGCAGATAGCGTTTTAAGCGTTGGAGCTATCAGCCCGTATACAAATTATCACGCATCTTTTAGTTCATTCGGGCCAACTTCAAACTTTAAAATGAAACCAAATGTAGTGGCAGTTGGAAAAGTTATTGCTGCATCAAAAAATGAATTTAAAAAAGTTAAAGGCACTTCGTTTTCAGCACCTTTAATTGCAGGATTTGCTGCATGTACATGGCAAAGTCAGCCATTTTTAACAAACATGCAATTGTTTGAAAAAATTGAAGAGTCTGCTGATTTATTCCCTTATTATGATTATGCACATGGATATGGAGCTCCATTAGCTTCAAAAATATTAAATCTAAATGAAGATATCTTACCTAAAGAAACATTTTTATTTATTAAAGATGGAGACTCACTGTCAATTATTGTTAATGAAGAGTTTATAAAAACCAAAGGGTTTAATAACTCAAATTATTTATATTACCATTTTGAAAACAATGATGGTTATCTTGAGCAATATTGGTTGGTTGATGTTTATCAAACTAATGCTGCTGTTATTAATTTAAAGGATTTTGGTGAACAAGGAATTATAAGAGCTCATTATAAGGGATTTACATTAGAATTTAAAGTAGATTAAACCCAAATATTAAATGGGTTTTTATCTTAATAATATTTAAATAGAATAAAATGTTTGTAATTTTATGTGCTTTTGTTAAATAAATAAGTTTAAGAAAATTTATGATGAACAAGTTTGTTTTAATTTTATGTGTTTTATTGCTAATTTCAAATTTAATTGTTGGGCAAACAGTTATTTTAAACGAGAAACCTATTGAATATGATCTAAAAATGCCAACAGACGGACCGAATTTTAATCATTTTAATCATTTATATCTTTCATATAATTTCATTATTCCTTTTGGAAATAAAAATGAGATAGAAACAAATTTTGGACAGTCGTATATTTTCAACCTTGGATGGCGATATAAATATAAAATTGCTGAATTTTTTGCAATTGGAACTGCATTGAATTTTTATAATGTAACATATAATTTAGCTCAAAATGAAAATAAAAAAGTGCCTAATGATATTCTACATAAAAAAGAGAAAATAAAATTTAATAATCTGGGAACAGAATTTTTTATGCGCTTTAATTTTGGAAAAAGGGGAAATGTAATAGGTAGATTTATTGATTTGTCATCATACGTAAACTATGCAATTTCAGTAAAACATTTATATCAGGATCCAATTGATAGTAATAACAATCAATATATGGCAGGTGTTATTAATGTAACTTTGTCAGATTTAAGCTATGTGGAAAGATTAAATTATGGAGTTAGAGCAAGAATTGGGTTTAACAGATGGGTAATTACTTCATCGTATCGATTAAGCAACTTGTTGAAAGACACATATTTAGATGAAACTGGTGATTTTGAATTTCCTCGATTTTCTTTGGGTTTTGAAATTGGATTACACAAATAAAATATATTTATTGATTTATTTGCTTCTGCTTTCTATTTTTTCCCTTTTAGGTATAAATTTTCTTTTCTTATTATTTTTTGATCTTATGTTAGGAGAATAATTAGGACTTTCACCAATGCTTATAGGAATTGGGAGTTTTAAAATTTCATTTTCAATTAAATCTTCAATTTTTTTAAACTTGTTTTGTTCTTTATCGTTTATAAAAGTAATAGCAATACCAGAAGATTTCGCTCTGGCTGTGCGTCCAACTCTGTGAATATAATCTTCTGCATCACCAGGAACGTCGTAATTAATAACTAAATCAATATCATTTATATCAATTCCTCTTGATAAAATATCGGTGGCAACCAAAACTTGTACTTTTTTGTTTTTGAAATTCAGCAAAACTTCTTCTCTTTCATTTTGTTCAAGGTCAGAGTGAATTTCATCAGCAAAAATATTTATAGATTTTAAGCTGATTTTTATTTGCTTAACATTTTTTTTAGTAGCTGAAAAAATAAGAACGCTATTTAATTCTTTGCCAGCAAATAGATTTTTTATTAATTCAATTTTATCTTTATCATATACAAGATAAGCAATTTGAAGGATTTTTTCAGCCGGTTTTGAAGGCGCAATATTAATTTCTTCAGCTTTTAGTGTTATTTGTTTGGCAAGACTTCTCATTTTTTCAGGCATTGTCGCAGAAAAAAGTAAAGTTTGTCTTTGCGATGGCAGTTTTTTTATTATGTTAATTATATCTTCATGAAATCCCATGTCAAGCATTCTATCTGCTTCATCCAGTACTAAATGCTTTATATTTTCAAAATCGTTATAAGCAAAGTTCATTAAAGACATAAGCCTTCCGGGAGTAGCAATAACAACATTTGCGCCTTTTTTTAATGCGTTTTTCTGCTGTGCCCATACTTCTCCGTCACCTCCGCCATATATTGCAATAGAAGAAATATCAACAAAATAGCTCATGCCTTCCAATTGTTGATCAATTTGAATTGCTAATTCTCTTGTTGGTACAATAATTAAAGTGTCTGTTTTATCGGTTGGAGTATGTGCAAATTTATTTAGAATTGGAATTATATATGCAGCTGTTTTTCCAGTTCCAGTTTGGGCACAAGCAATCAAATCGCTATTATTTTTAATAATAGGAATTGCTAATTTTTGTATTGGGCTTGCAGTATTAAAGCCCATTGCATCAATACCTTCAAGTACTTTTTCGTGAAGGCCTAATTCTTTGAAATTCAATAAGTTGTGTCTTAAGTTTAGGAAGAACTAATTAATTGAAACCAGTTCTTTCTATTTGTGTATTAATTATCCGAGATAACTTTTTAACAAGTTACTTCTTGATGTATTTCTTAATCTGCGAATCGCTTTTTCTCTAATTTGACGAACTCTTTCTCTTGTTAGTCCAAATTTTTCTCCAATTTCTTCAAGCGACATTTCGGGTAATCCAATACCAAAAGATAATTTAAGAATAAGTCTTTCTCTTTCTGTTAAAGTAGAAAAAGCTCTTTCAATTTCTTTTGTTAAAGATTCATTCATTAAACCTCTATCTGCAATAGGAGAATCGGCATTTTCCAAAACATCCAGTAAACTGTTGTCTTCACCTTCAGCAAAAGGAGCATCAACTGAAATATGTCTTCCGGAAACACGCATAGTGTCCATTACTTTTTCTTTAGGAAGATCTAAAAGCGTTGCTAATTCTTCAGGTGTAGGCTTTCTTTGATTTTTCTGCTCAAATTCAGCAACAGTTTTGTTATACTTACTAAGAGAACTTACTTGATTTAGGGGTAAACGTACAATTCTAGATTGTTCATTTATAGCTTGCATAATGGATTGTCTAATCCACCATACTGCATATGAAATAAACTTAAAACCTCTAGTTTCATCAAACTTTTCAGCAGCTTTAATAAGACCTAGATTGCCTTCGTTAATCAAGTCAGGGAGAGTAAGTCCTTGATTTTGATATTGTTTGGCAACAGAAACTACAAATCTTAAATTTGCCTGAGTTAATTTCTCAATTGCTTCTTGGTCGCCTTTTCTTATTCTTTGTGCTAATTCTACTTCTTCTTCAACAGAAATTAATTCGTACTTGCCTATTTCTTGTAAATATTTGTCTAGCGAAGCACTTTCTCTATTAGTTATTGATTTTGTTATTTTTAACTGTCTCATATTAGCTTTATTATAATGGATGCAAAGATAAGTTATTTACTTCCTAAAGTCAATAACTTTTATTTTTTGAGTACGTAATTTAAGAAATATTAACATGTTTAATAAATTAAAATTCTGATTAACAATAAATTAAGAGGGTTTAGCTTGTTGATAAATACTTGAAACTTTTTTTGACAGAATGAAATAATTTAGCGATTATATACAAGATTTATTATTTAAGTGTAATTGTTATACGTAAAATGCATAAAAAAGTTTCATAAATACCGTAATTTTATCAACATGCTAATATTGTTGTTTAGTTAAAAGATATAATATAACTAGTGCATTATATATTTAAACATAAACGTTAAATCACAGAATATAAAATCTACAAAAATTGGTTTTGTTTACTTTAAAAAAATATTGTATTTCCAAAACTCATATTTAGGGTATAAATTTTATCGATATTAGTCTTGTAATGAGCTTAAAATTAACAATATATATTATTATTAAAGCTCTTTATGAATTATTCGGGTTAATTAAATGCAATTCCTGTTTTTCTTCTTTTTCTTTATAACAAAATTTGGATGCCAAGCTTATCAAACAGTTTATAATTATTCCTGATCGTATAAGCCAACTGTAAAGAACTCCCCTTCCGCTATTTGTATATTTTTGATTGCAGTCTTTGTTCTAAGTCGTAAAATCGTTCGCGACTTACCTTTAATTGTATATTTTGGTTGTTAAACGACAGAGTTACCTTTTTATTCAAACGATCTGTTTTTTTTAGGTATTTTAAATTGATAATGTGGGTTCTACTTATTTTATAAAAGTGCAGTTTAGTAAATAGCTGTTCTATTTTTCCTATGTTTTTTGAAATTACTTCTGTTTTTCCATGCATTTGATAAATGTTTGTATAGGTGCCATCGGCTTCAATATAAACTACATCATCATTTTGAAGAATTAATGTTCCATATGCATTTTTAATTATTATTTCATTAAAGGGTTTAGCTAATTGGGTCACATTATTTTCTGTACTTATTGGCTCAGAATAATTATTGAGGCAATAAAAACGATTTAGTGTTTCGTAAAGTTCTTTTTTGCAAATTGGCTTTATTAAATAATCAAATGCCTTGTTTTTGAAAGCTTCAACAACATATTCCTCATGGGCTGTAGTAAATATAACTTTAGAGCTTAATTGTAAATCCATAATTTCTTTTTGTACATCAATACCTGTTTTGTTGGGCATATTTACATCTAGAAAAACAATATCGGGCTTTAAAGTAGCCAAATGCTTAATAGCTAAACCAGATTCTGAAAGACTTTTCAATAAATGAAATCCAGGTATTTTGTCAAGTAGATCTATTAATGTTTCTCTGGCAAAATCATCATCATCTATAATTACATAACTGCAAGCAGGCTTCATTTTTTTTATTTTTGTAGCAATTCATACAAATTAAATAAAAAAAATGTCAAAAACCAATATTATTTAACATAATAAATACTTTAATGGTTTTATCAACTGCTTCATTAATTAATTTCACTTGTTTAAAAAGCCTTGTAATATTACAACATATTTAATAAGCCTTATGCTAAATTTGCTTAATACAGTCTAAATTTAAAATAACCTAATTAAACTTAATGCGTTTCAAACTGGGGCGGATTTTTATAAAAATAAGGGCTTTAATTATTCAATAAGTTAAAAAGAATGAAAAAAATATTGTTGTTAATATATTTCTCATTAATGTTTCTTGGTGCAAACGGGCAAAGCAACAACTATTTTGGCTCAATAATTATTCCTAAAAACGAATATATTATAAGGCTTGCGGGAACCAATTTTTATTGGGGTGTTAACAAGTTTAATAAAAATGAGCTTATTTTGGAAAATGGTGTTAAACTTTCAGGAAAATTTATGTTTATTCCTGCCGGTGATGGATTTTATTTTATTAAATACCAGTTAAATGGAAATTATGTGAATGTTGGAAATAGTAAAATAAATCATGACAATTTCCTTAAGATAACCGAGCCAATAAGAAGCAATGAACAAAAATTTAAAGTTGTTTGTAAAGATAGTAAGGGTTTTAAATTTATTTCAGTAGATAATCAGGCTATTGAATGTATTGATGAAAGGACAAATGGCTTGAAACTAAAATTAATGAATGATTATAGCACTAAAAACCAGACATTTGAAATTTTGGAAGCTGAAAGTAAGAAAACGTTAAATTGAAACTAAATAAAAATAAACTGTTGTTTGCGCTAAAGCAAACAAAATCAATAAATTAAGTATAACTAATTATTTTAAAATGAAAAAGATATTTTTTTTGGCGTGTATTATCGGTATGAGTTATAGTACTAGCGCACAGTTAAAAGTTGATAGGGAAAATGCTTTGGAAGAGGGTATCCATGTATTTCAGGGCCAGATGGAAATAAAATCCAATGGCCGGAGTTTTAGTTTTGCTTTTGCAAAAGGAGATAGAGTCCTTCTAAAATTAAGCACCGAAAAAGACAAGGAAATTAGAAGTGCTAATTTAACCAGTGTTAATGGTGGAAGAATTTGGGGAAAAGAAAGTGTTTCCAATTTCAGCGAAGAAATAGTTATATCCAATGAAGACGTTTACACTTTGACCATTATTGGTAAAGGATTGGGCGGACGAACTGTATCGCTTGAAATTATAAGAAAGCCAGGTAGCCAGGCTGATTTTAACACGGCATGGATGAAATACAATACATATACTACTCAAGAGGTTAAATATGCAGTTGACAGTGTTATCGGATACAAAGCACCAATCATAAGCCAAAAAGATATAAGGGTTTTTAATAAATACCTATACCAAAACATTTCACTATATGACGACCGCTTTCAGGTAAAAGGTAATCTTGCAATTGATGGCAATCATGTAAAAGCTTACCCGATGCAGATAGACCCCACTAAAGTACCCAAAGATGCTAAATTTAAATGTTATACCTATTCAATGAATGCGGTTCTTGGTGGCCAGCAACATTGGCAAATTGCCGAATTATGCGGACAAGTAGGTGGAGCCCTGGCATCAGTTTTTTTATCCCCGGCTGCCGGATTTGCAGTTAATGGGGCAATGGCACTAATAGGCCCTCCCCCAAACAAAGCACCTGTAATGTACTACATGTCGAACAGGCAATCGGACATAAAAACCGTTGGAGAGATAAAATCGAATGAAAACAAGGCAAAAAATGTAGCAAATACTGTAACTAAAGGCGTATCAACTGTTGTAAGTATTTTCAATAAGGATGCAGGAAAATCAGTAGAAAATTCAACAAAACTGGACAGGAAAACTGAGGCTGATCTAGACTTTAATCAAAAAGGGAATGTAACCAATTTATTTGTTACATCAGCATTGCCACCCAAAGCAAAATATTTCATAATGACCAATTCTTATTTG
>JAFGWC010000024.1 GCA_016937695.1 Bacteroidales bacterium | reverse complement strand
TCTGTGGTGTTTTAATTTTCATAAAAGCAATCCCATTAAAACTTCCAACTGTTTCATCAGTTGCAAATCCTAAACCTGTTGTGTCTTGCGGTGCAATTTGCTTGTAGCTTGCACCAATACCTGCAATAAATGCTTTTTCTTTTGCATAATGTATTTGAACACTTAATTCAGGCATTGCAGAATTTCTTAAATATTCTCCGCTTGCACCTAATGCGCCTCTGCTTGTGTAATCTCTTTGAGATGAGGCTATTGCAATAAATTTAAAACTTCCCAGTTTTTGAGATAAACGTATTTGTGGGTTTCTACCAAAAGGTTGTATTGGGGCACCGGTATTGAATGAAACAGTTCCTGGAAAACAATCAGTAATAAACATCGGAATCCAATATTGTCCAAAAAGCAATTCCGTTTTTGTCCAGTTCATTTTAACAAAAGCGTGTCTTAATCTTAAAAGGTTTATATTGTCATTTGCTTGCGCAAAGAAATCGCCTTCTATTTTTCCAGAAATTTTTGCTCCAAAAGCATCCGGTCCGCTCAGTCCTATTGATAATCTGCTTTGAATAGCAAGGAAATTGAAATTGGCTTTGTCATTAATATCTTTTCCATCAGCATCCTTATCAACTTGCGAAGGAAAAAGTAAAAAGTGTCCTTCACGCGCTGCTACTGTTTTTCTAGTATCCCAAAAGAAATCATTTTTAACAAATCCTGAAAAATCAAGTTTAAATTTGGTTTCTTCTTTTTTGTCATCTTGCGAAAAACTTATTAATGGTAAAACCATTATTAAAACTAAAAATATTATTTTTTTCATTCTTAATTATTTTTATACATTAATTTTATTTAAAGATATTTTTTTTATTATTATTCCCAAAACATTATTTTATTGATATTTAATGCGTTATAGCTTTTAATGTTTCAGCTACCTTTAAAAACTAGTCTCTATTTATCTTTTTCCTCAGGAAAAAGTTTTTCAATCATTGTAGCTTCTTCAATTGGCCGGCCAAGTAAAATATTTACGTTGTTTTTTGCATTTCTGTTTCCTACCCATAATTCAAGCGCTTTCTTGTAACTTGCTATTGCATTATCATATTCAGAATTATGTCTTTGGATAATTCCAAGGTTTGTATAAGCAACAGAAAGTCTTTTAATAGTTTCTGTTTGAGCTGTTAAAATATCGTCTACTCTTTTTTCAATAATTTTATCTATTTCGTTATTCTCAAATGAAATGTGGTTTATTATGTAATAATCCTTAACTTTTTTTAAAATATTTTCTTTCGATAAATAGCCAAATTCTTTAATCCAATTATCGTAAATAATTATACTTTTTTCAGAGTATTTTTTTGCACTATCCAAATCAGATTGGTTTTCTTGTTCATTAGAAGCTTTTATCAACGCAGAAGTAAGCCAAACTGCTGATTTATTGTTGTAAACAACTCCAATCTCATAAGAGCGTTGATAATCAGCAAATTGAGAATATATATTTTCAATAGTATCAAGAGTTGCAAAAACAGATTTGTAATCATTTTTCTGCACGAATACATTATATTTTTTATACTGATATTTGGCCTCTATAATTCTAGGGTCTTCAGCTTTATTAATACTATCGTAATATAAATAGGCAATTATTATTCCAATAGATACAATAACAGTCATTATTATAATAACTGTTATTGTTCCTTTATTTATACTCAAAAAACTATTTTTTGTCATAATTAACTATGTACTTGCTCAACTAAGAATTTTTTAATTTCAATAGGAGTTTCTTTTGTCATTTTAGAAACTATGATATTGAATATAATTGCTAAAGGAGCACCAATCCATGCAAAGTACCAAGCGCCTAACCAATAAGAAATAAATTCATGGGCTGGAAGCATAATGCCTTGTTTTGCTGCAATAAAATAAACTAATGCAATAAGCGAAACAGTTCCACCAACAATAAGGCCTGCTTTTGCGCCAGCTCTATTCGAACCACTCCACCAAATTCCAAGTAAAAATAGAGGAAAAATTGTACATCCTGCCAAAGAGAAAGCAATTGCAACTAATTGTCCGATTAAAGCTAAATCTAAAAGTGCGATTAAAGAAACAATAATAGCCATTAAAACGGTTCCATAACGAGCCATAGCAAGTTGTTGTTTTGGAGTACTTTCTGGTCTTAATACCTTAACATAAATATCATGCGAGAATGCTGAAGCTCCTGCAACAAGAAGTCCTGAAACTGTTGAAAATGCTGCTGAAACACCACCAGCAGCTAATAATCCGACTATAAGAGGATTAACATTTCCAAGTTGTGCTGTATAAACTACAATTGCATCTTTTGCTAATTTTCCTACTTCTTTATTTGTAGATAAAATTTCACCCATAGCAGAATAAACAGGAGAACTCCAATAAAGTAAACATATGAAGAATAATCCCCAAACAACAGACCAACGAGCATCACTTGATTTTGGAACAACATAAAAACGCTGAATAACGTGTGGTAAACCTGCAGTACCAATCATTAAAGAAAAAGCAATTGCCATAAATTGGAAAAAAGTTTGTCCAGATGCTGGATCCCAAGGCATTGCGTATTCCGGACTAGGAGAAATTGCAAAATCATGTCCAAAGGAGTTTACCATATTCTGAATTTCAGGAACAGGAATTCCAGTTACAATATCTGAAACTAGTGCACCATATCCTATTTGAGGTAAAATCCAGAAATAATCAAATTTATAAGTAAGTATAAATAAGGGTATAAGGAAAGAAATAATGATAATAATATATTGTATCTGCATGTTTTTAGTAACACCTAACATACCTGAAATAAGTGTGTATGTTAAAACTACACTGCCGCCAATTATAACAGCCCAAGCATAATCTATACCCAAAATCCATTTGAACATTAAACCAATACCGCCAAATTGACCAACACAATATGCAATTGAAATAAAAATAGCTACAATTGCACCAACTACTCTTAGACTTTGTGAATAGTATCTATCTCCAATAAAATCAGCAGCAGTATACTTCCCATATTTTCTAATTTGACCAGCCATCAAAATCAATAATAATACATAACCACCTGTCCATCCGATTACATAAGCTAATCCGTGATAGCCATAGCCATACATAAGAGCTGCCATTCCAAGAAAAGAAGCTGCACTCATCCAGTTTGAGGCAATTGCCATACCAGATCCAACTCTTGATATTCCTCGTCCGGCTGCATAAAAGTCTGCAGTATCCTTTGCTCTAAAAACTATTCCTACCAGAACAAATAGCACTAATATGCATATTAAAATAATTGCTGGGCCAACTTTAAAACTGCCCTCTAATTGTGTAGCTGAATTTGCAAAAACTAATGCGGGCGATAAAAGCATGCTTGTTAATAATATTTTCTTCATAATAATTTTTTTAATAATATGTTTTCTTGACTTATGCTTCAATTCCAAGTTTTTCGTGGATTTTATCAGTTTTATAGCAATAAAACCAGCAAATTCCAACAAAAAGAATTAATAAAAACACTGCCGTATAAAAATAATGAAAAGGAAAGCTAAGAAATTTGAAATCAGTTAAGAATGATTGATTGTGGATTAAATATTTTGACATAACACCTTCTACAAGCTCATTGTTCTGAATATCAATTCTTTTCATGTTTTCAGGAATCAGTTCGAAAGGAATTAATTTTGCTTCAAGCGAATAATCTTTAACGCCTAAAAATGAAGCAGCTTCTGATGTAATTGCTGTTTTAAGCACTACATATTTATTATCAGAAAGGCTTGTAATTTCACTTTTTATTTTGTTAAATTCTATAACTTCGTTAATGAAGTTTTCTTTTTTTTCTTCCGGTATTAATTTGTATGAAACTGAGCTAACAATTTTATCAAGAATTATTTTGTCGTCAGTGTTTACACTTAATTTGCCTAAAACCGATAATGCAGATTTTAAAAACACCTGATTTTCTTCATATGATGCATTTTCAGATTTGATTTTATCCCAAACTTGTTTATATGCAATATATGCAGGTTCGGGTGTTGGTTTTTCAATTATTCGAAGTAAAATTTGAAATCCGAAAATTGCAATTACCCATATTAATAGTAATTTAATTGTCAGATTTCTGTTGATTCTAGCAAGCTCTGTTGTTGGCTTAAAGAAACTGATGTTGTAATTATCACTTTTAGTTTCCACAGTTTGAGGTTTTTAATTAATAAATAGATGCAGTTTTAAAAATAAGCTTTTGATAATCATTTAGATATGATAAATATCATGAATCAGGAAATCAATAAAAAAATAAAATTATAAGATTAAGTAGGCAGTCTTTTCTTTTTAGTTTTAAGTTTATTAAAAGGCAGACAGTGTAATGATTTTTAACTTTTTTTTGGTGATAAAATTTGTCGTAATGCAATAATTTCTTAATGTTAACTATATGTGTAATTATGCTTAATAACATTCTAAAAATTATGGAATAAATCAATACTAGTTATTCTTTTTAATAGTCTTTGGAATTCTTAAATTAAATTTAGAAGGCTCTAGCTTAGATTTTATGTGTGGTTTTAAATATCGATATTCCTTATTTTTTGAGTAATTAGTATACTGGTAATTAATTAGAAGTAAACAATATTAAGCTTCACAGAATATTTAAACTATAGCGAATGAAAATTATACTATGCAGATAATTAGACAAATACAAAAATAAGGTAAAATTTTTAAAAAAAAAGGTACTATGTCTTGCATGGTACCTTTTTTTTTATTTATCTTTGTATAAGAAGTTATAGTGTATAAAAAAGTATTGTATTATGAAACTATTAAATAGTTCTAAGTCAAAAACAAGATTAGAGTATTTTATTTTAAAAATTTTAAATGAAAAATACTCTAATGCTTTTGAGATTGAAAAAAATCTTAACGAATTTAAAATAGAATACGAACGAAAAGATTTATATCCTGTATTATCACATTTGTTGTTAAATAATTATTTGTGCTACAATTGGATAAATGAATCTGGAAACGAAATTAAATATTATCACATTACTCCTATTGGAAAAATAATTATTAAAAAAGATGATTGAAAAATCATTTTAAACTAGGCTATAATAAGTTGAATATCAGTGCAATAAAGGTAAATTAGTATTAATTTAAAACGGGGAAAAAAGATGAAAATAACAGAAAACATTAATTTGGCAGGATTAATTTTCACAATTGATCAGGATGCCTTATTGAAGCTTCAAAATTATTTAAACTCTATAGAAAGGTATTTTGCTATAAAAGAGGAAGGTAAAGAAGTTGTTGCTGACATTGAAGGCAGAATTGCTGAGCTTTTTGAAACTAAGCTTAACAAATCAAAAGAAGTTATTTCAATTGAAGATGTTAATCAGATTATAGGAATAATGGGAATGCCGGAAGAATTTATGAATGAGGCACAAACTGAATCAGAAAGAAGTGCCAGCTATTCCGAACTTGGATCTAAAAAGCTATATCGAAGTGCAGATGATAAAGTTTTAGGTGGAGTTTGCGGCGGATTAGGAGCTTATTTTAATATCGATCCGGTTATATTTAGATTAATATTTGTTTTGGCTTTACTGTTTAGCGTTGGTTTTTTAATCTATATAATTTTATGGATTGTATTACCTGAGGCAAGAACATTTGCACAAAAGCTAGAAATGAAAGGATATAAAGTAAATATCAGCAGCATACATAATAATGTTAAAGGCAGTGTAAGTAGTTGATATTAAGAAAATTACAAAATTTTTGATTGAAAAATATAGATATTTAATAAAATAAAAATACATACAAATGAAAATAGAAAATTCAAAAGCACAAATGAGAAAAGGAGTATTAGAGTATTGTATTTTATCGATTTTATCGCGTAAAGACTCATATGCTTCAGATATAATTAATAAACTAAAAGATGCAAAACTAATTGTTGTTGAAGGAACTTTATATCCTTTGCTTACACGACAAAAAAATGCAGGTTTATTGAGCTACCGATGGGAAGAATCAACACAAGGACCACCACGAAAATATTATAAATTAACAGATGAAGGCGTTAGTTTTCTTTCAGAAATGGATAATTCATGGACAGACCTTGTTGTAGCTGTAGATAAAATTAAAAATTTTCCTGAAGATGATATTTCGTAAATTTATAGTAAATTTATTTTAAATAATTATAATGATATATTAATTGCTGATAATCAGACATATAAATAAATTAGAAAATGAAAAAAACAATACGTATAAATATAAGCGGGCTAATTTTTAATCTTGATGAAGATGCATACGGCAAATTGCAGCATTATTTAAATTCTATTACAAATAAATTTCTGAATACTGAAGATGGAAACGAAGTAATTGCTGATGTTGAATCAAGAATTGCCGAACTTTTTAATGAAAAAGTAGGAGATAGAAAAGAAGTAATTAATATGGAAGATATTGATTACATTATTGAAATAATGGGAAAACCAGAAGATTTTGAAGAATATTTTGATGAAGAAGTTGAAAATAAGGGAGTTAAGTATAAATCAAGCAAATCAAACAGACGAGTTTACCGAGACCCTGATAATAGAGTTTTAAGCGGACTTTCTGCTGGTATTGCTGCTTATTTGGGAATTGATCCTGTAATTGTAAGAGTGGTTTTTGTACTTGCTACTTTATTTTATGGCGCAAGTTTATTAATCTATATTCTTTTATGGATAATTATTCCTGAAGCAAAAACAACAAGTCAAAAATTAGAAATGAGAGGCCAAGATGTAAATTTATCAAATATTGAAAAATCAATAAAAGATGAATTTACAAATGTAAAATCTAATTTTAGCAAATGGCAAAACAGTCCATCATACTCAAGATTTAGCGAAAATGTTGCTTCAATTATAAATTTGATTTTAAAAATTGGTTTGATTGCTTTAAAAGTTGTTCTTGTAATTATCGGAATATATTTGTTTGTTGTTAGTTTGGGTGTTTTAGGCGGATTAACAGGAGTCTTCTTTTTTAACGACACAATTATTTCACCATTTACTTGGAATGATATGAGTTTCTCTTTCAGCGATTTTGTAAATCTGTTTGCCGATTCGTTTACTGCTGTTGTTGGTATAATATCTGTTTACTTACTTATAATTATTCCGGCACTTTGGGTGATATATTTAAGTTTAAAACTGATTTTTAGATTTAAAGTAAGAACAAAAGCCATCGGAATAATTGCTGCAGCAATTTGGGTAGTGAGTTTTGTAGTTATTTTTGCAGTAGCAACCAGAACTGCTTATAATTTCAAGTCAGATGCAGATATTTCCAAAAAATATGATATTAACTATAATTCTGACACATTATTTCTCGAGTTAATAAATTCTGATAAACAATTTTACACAAAAAATGTAAAAGGCGAATTTGGAAGCGTTTATGTTGATTTTGAAAATGATTTAAAACTATCTGGCAAACCAAGATTGTTTATTGAAAAAAGCGAAACAGCAAAAACAACAATTGAAGTAATTAAAGAATCTCGTGGAATGACTAAAAAACAAGCATATGATTATGTTAAAAACATTAATTATGATTGGTTACAAAACGACTCATTGCTCAAATTCAATAGTTATTTTGATATTTCAGATGTAAATAAAATTAGAGGACAAAAAGTAAATGTTTATTTGAAAATTCCTATAGGAAAAGTTGTTTATATTGGTGGAAACTTAGATAAAATAATTTATGATGTCCCAAATGTTCAGGATATTTATGATTGGAACATGACAAATGAATATTGGATTATGACAAAAGACGGATTATCTTTAATAGATTCCAATATTAAGACTACTGATATAAAAGCTGAAAATATTGAAGAAGATATTCAAAAAACAAAGGAAGTAGAAGAACTTGAAGAAATGAAAAAAGAATTGGATTCAATGTAGTAAATAAAAAAGCGTACTGCATATAATATGTTGTATATCAACGTGTAATGTGTGCAGTACGCAAATTTTAAAGCATTTATTCAACAAAATCAACCCAACCGAATTTATCAGCTTCATCACCAGTTTGAATAGCTAATAATTTATTGTAAAGTTTAGTTGAGATTTTACCTGGTTGATTGCCGTAAAAATATTCTTTGCCGGTTTCGTCAACTATTTTTCCTATAGGGCTAATAACAGCAGCAGTTCCACAAGCGCCTACTTCTTCAAAACTTTCAAGCTCTGTTTCAGCTACAGGTCTTCTTTCGGTTTTTAAACCTAATTCTTCTGCAAGAGTAATTAAACTCATATTTGTAATCGAAGGCAAAATAGAGTCAGATTTTGGCGTAATGTAAGTGTTGTTCTTAATTCCGAAAAAATTAGCAGGTCCACATTCGTCAATATATTTTTTTTCTTTTGAATCAAGATATAGAACGTTAGCAAAACCTCCTTCATGAGCTTTTTCCATTGAAGTTAAACTAGCAGCGTAATTTCCACCAACTTTATATTTACCTGTTCCTAAAGGAGCAGCTCTGTCAAACTCTCTGGTTAACAGCATGTTAACAGGCTTAAAACCTTCTTTAAAATAAGGACCAACCGGCGATACAAAAACCATAAATAAGTATTCGTTAGCAGGTTTAACGCCAACCTGAGGACCAGAACCTATTAATAAAGGTCTCACATAAAGAGAAGCACCACTTCCATAAGGCGGAACAAATCTTTTGTTTAAATTAATTACTTTATAAATAGCTTCTTTAAACAAATCTGTTGGCACTTCAGCCATTAAAATTCCTTTGGCCGAATTTTGCATTCTTTTTGCATTTTCTTCCCATCTAAATAACCTTATTTTTCCATCTTTTCCCATAAATGCCTTAAGTCCTTCAAACGATTCCTGACCGTAATGTAAACTTGTAGCAGCGATATGTAAGTCAACATGTTCTGATGATGAAATTTCTAAAGAGCCCCATTTTCCATTTCTATAATATGTTCTAACATTATAATCTGTTTTCACATATCCAAAGGGTAAACTGCTCCAATTTATATCGTTTTCCATTTTATATAAGTTTGATGTTAATATTATATTTCTTCAAAGATATATTAATAAGATAAAATATTCAACCTTTAATTTAAATTTACATTTATGATATAAAGCATATTAAACATATCATGCAGTTTTTATCTGAATTTTTATTCATAACATTACTTTTTAAATAAAATTTGTATTTTATGTGAAAAAATTATTACCTTAGACTTTTATTATTATAGGTTCTTTAAATTTTATTTTGGCATAGAAATAGATATTATTTTCATAAATTGATGTACATATTTGATTTTTATTAAAAAAAATAGTAATATTAGAGAATTATTTAGGATATATTATTTTAAAAATGTAATAAAATGGATAAACCTATTTTAGTACCTTGGGATTTTTCACAAGTTGCAGAAAACGCACTTTTACATGCAATAAATTTTTCAAAAACAACTGGAGAAGCAGTTGCTTTGGTGCATGTTGTTAAGAAGAAAAAAGAAATAGACTCGGCCAATTTAAAGCTTGAGGAAGTTGTTTCTCAGATAAAAGATAAATATGGAATTGAATTAGGGGTTTTTGTTAGAGAGGGAAGTATTTTTACTGCAATTACCGAAGTTGTTGAGGAAGTTAATGCAAATCTTGTTGTGATGGGAACTCACGGTATGAAAGGTATGCAGAAATTTACCGGTAGTTGGGCATTAAAAGTTATTGCTGGCTCAAAAGCTCCGTTTGTAGTTGTTCAAGATGAACCAAAAGGTGAATTAAAAGACATCGTATTTCCTGTTGACTTTAAAGGAGAACAAAAAGAAAAATTGGTTTGGGCTGGATTTTTGGTAAATCATTTTAAAGTAAAAATTCATATCGTTTATCAAGGTTCAAATGATTCAAGAATTAAAGCAAAAACAAAATCTAATATTGTTTTTTCTAGAAACTATCTTGCCGAGAAAGGTGGAAGTTTTGAAATTAAAGAGTTGCCAGGCGAAAAAAGTTTAGCTGATGAAGCTATTGATTATGCAAAAGATAATAAAGCAGGTATGATTTTAATAATGACAACTAAAAATATTAGTTTTCAGGATTATGTTCTTGGTGCTGATGAACAGCAATTAATAGCAAATACTGAAAAAATTCCTGTTATGTGTATTAATCCAAAAAAAGGTTCTTCAAAATATGGTGGATTTAGTGCATCAGGATCTTAACGAAAAAGGAAAATTTATTATAAATAAATAAGCCCGCATATTGCGGGTTTTTTTATAACAAAAAATTTCTATTTTCCAATAAGATTAGTTTTAATTAAATATTCTGCAATTTGTATCGTATTTGTAGCTGCGCCTTTTCTTAAATTATCTGCAACAATCCATAAATTAAGGCTATTCGGATTTGAAAAATCTCTGCGAATACGCCCAACAAAAACTTCATTTTTACATTTTGCATCAATTGGCATTGGATAAATATTGTTTTTAATGTCATCTTTTAAGACAACACCATCAGTTTTGCTCAATATATTTTTGATATCTTCAATTTCAAATTTGTTTTCAAATTCTATATTAACAGATTCTGAATGTCCGCCTGTAACAGGAACTCTAACAGCTGTAGCTGTTATTCTTATAGTTTCGTCATTTAGGATTTTATGTGTTTCATTAATAAGTTTCATTTCTTCTTTTGTATATCCATTTTCAGTGAAAACATCACAATGAGGAAGACAATTTTGATAAATTTGGTGTGGATAAACTTTTTCGCTTATAATTCCATTTGCTTCATCTTCAAGTTGTTGAATGGCTTTCATTCCTGTTCCGCTAACAGATTGGTATGTAGAAATAACCAGTCGTTTAATTTTATATTTTCGGTGTAATGGTGCTATCGCCATTAGCATTTGAATAGTGGAGCAATTTGGGTTGGCAATTATTTTATCATTAACAGTTAAAATATTGGCATTAATTTCAGGAATGATTAGCTTTTTTGTCTCATCCATTCGCCAAGCTGAAGAATTGTCTATTACAAAACATCCATTATTTGCAAATTTTTCAGCCCAATCAATAGAAATTTGACTGCCGGCAGAAAAAATTGCAATATCTGGTTTTTGATATACAGCATCTTTAATATCAATAACTTGATAATTTATATTTTTAAAGTTGATTTCTTTACCTATAGATTTTTTACTTGCAACAGGTAAAAGTGTTGAAACAGGGAATTTTTTTTCTTCCAGTACTCTTAAAATAACATTGCCAACCATGCCGGTTACTCCAACAATTGCTAATTTCATATTCAAAATAGATTTTTAATTTTATATGCAAATTTAAAATTTATTATGTAATGATGATTATTTACACATAAAATCATTTTTTTTTAATGAAAGAATTATGTTATTTATATAATCAATGTCTTTCCTGTTTTCATTAATTTTAAAATTATTTTTAACGAGTAGATTTTTTGAACTGATATTTTTTTTATGTGTATAAGCTTCAATTTCTTGAAGTTTTATTTCATTAAAAGCGAAATCAATTATGCTATTAATAGCCTCATTTATAATGCCTTGTTTCTGAAAATGCGAATTTAATTCATAGCCTATTTCTGCAATTTTTTGATTTGTAGAAAAATTCCATAAACAAATTGTTCCTATTAAATTTTTATTGTTTTTTAAACAAATAGCCCAATAAATCCATTTGTTCTGTTTTATACCTTTGTTTATTAGAGAAATAAACCTAAGTGTTTCAGAAATATTTTTTTCTTCTTTTCTTTCAATGTATTTATTTACAGCATTATTTGAACGAAGAAAAAATAGTTCGTGTTTATCGGAATCATAAAGATTTCTTAAAATCAATCTTTTTGTTTTGAGTATTGGGAAAGGAGTGAATTTAAGTTTTTCGATTGTTGTAATTTTTGGATAAAAATATCACAATGCGTTAATTGTTAATTGTTTATCATATACATAGTTGGCTTTTTTAAATAATTATTTAAAAAATCTATAAATATAAAACAAAAACAATCAAGTAGTTGTCTTTTTTTTACAGCTTTTATATATTAAAAGTCTTCAGGGAAAATACTTTGTAAATTATCGTCAACAGCTATAACTTTTGTTATCTCAGGAATTGATTTTTGGAGGGTTTGTTCAACACCAAGTTTAAGTGTTTGAATGCTCATTGGGCAAGTACCACAAGCCCCAAGTAGTTTTACTTTTACAATAAAATCCTCAGTTAATTCAACAAAAGAAATATCTCCACCATCAGTTTGTAAATATGGCCTCACCAATTCTAAAACTTTATGAATTTTGATTGTTAATTCTTCTTTTAAAATAGTTGTCATTTTTTTTTTTTTTTATAATGAGACTGCCAAAAGGCAGTCTCAAAAGTTTATATTCTTTATTTTAAAAACAAAGCAATGTTAGTTTGTTCCGCAGCTTGCGTTAGGGTCAATTTCAACTTTTAAAGTTGGTTTAAGTTTTTCGTTTCTTTCTTGAATTTTTTGTGCCGTATTTTCAGCCAATTTCAAAAAAGATTCACCAAGTGGAGTATCTTCTAAAGCAGAAGGTGTTCCGTAGTCGCCGCTTTCTCTAATTGATTGAACTAATGGGATTTCACCTAATAAAGGGATGTCCATTTTTTTAGCTAAATCTTTACAACCATCTTTGCCAAAAATATAATATTTATTATCAGGTAATTCTTCAGGCGTAAACCAAGCCATATTTTCAATTAATCCTAAAACAGGAACGTCAATTTTTTCGGTTCTAAACATGTTAATTCCTTTAATTGCATCTGCTAAAGCAACATCCTGAGGCGTGCTAACAATTACAGCGCCTGTAACAGGAACAGTTTGGACCATTGTTAAGTGAATATCGCTAGTTCCAGGAGGAAGATCAATAAGCATATAATCTAATTCGCCCCAAAGAGCATCGTTTATAAGTTGCTTTAAAGCTCCTGTTGCCATTGCGCCTCTCCAAATTAGAGCATCTTCCGGTTTTACAAAAAATCCGATAGAAAGCATTTTAACGCCGTATTTTTCAACAGGAATTATTCTGTCTTTATTATCGATTTTTTTTATGCTTGGCAAAGTACCTTCAACGCCAAACATTTTTGGTAATGAAGGGCCGAAAATATCTGCATCAATTAAACCAACTTTAGAACCCATTTTTGCAAGAGCAATAGCGAGGTTTGTAGCAATAGTAGATTTACCAACACCGCCTTTTCCGGAAGCGATTGCAATAATATTTTTAACTCCAGGTAAAACTTGTTCATGTTCAACTGAAGTTCCAATTCTGCCTACAGTTACTTTTGAGCTCATTGTAACAATTACTTCAATGTTGCTGTTCAATTCTTCTTGAATAGCTTTTATACTGGCCTTTTCAATTGATTTTTTGAATGGACTGTTAAAAACAGGAAGAAAAATTGAAAATTTAATTTTTTCACCGTTAATTTCTATTGCTTCAACCATTTTAAGGCTAACAATATCATTATTTCCGTCTGGGTAACGAACTTTTTTAAGTGCGTTTAATACTTGTTCGATAGTATAACTCATTTAATCTTAAATATTTAATTTTTAAAAAGATGTTATTTTTATTTAATATAAATTAAAATTAAAATGCAAATATAAAAATTAATTTTATCCTGATGCAAAATTATTTTTATTTGATTTAGAAACTAGTAAAAAATTTTTCTTGAAAAACGTGCCTTATTTTTATAAAAAGTTTAATTTGACAAGAAAAATTTATTTTGTTTTTGTATGTTTTTTTTGAGCAAATCTGCAGAAGAATTTTATTAATTTTTTTATGTAAGATAAAAAAGAGGTTAAATTTATTTTGTGTTTTGGTTAATATGTTTATAATCAGATATTTGACTACAGAGAATTAATTTATTAGACGTTAATTTGAGAATTTAATTATTAGTTAAAAAAACTAATTGTATTTTTTATGATAATTTATTCCAACCTTCAATTCCTGATTTTAAGCTGTAAATATTTTTTAATTGATATTCAGAATGAAGAATGTTTACTAAACAAAAACTGTCCACACCTAATCTGCAATATAAAATAACAGGGATGTCTTTTTTTAATTTTTCGAGGTTTGATAATAAGATGCTTGCCGGAATCCATTCTGAATTTGGAATTGGGTTATGATAAATTCCCATTTCTCGAATGTCAATTATTTGAATTTTTTCAGCTTTATTGATTTTAGCTTTAAGCTCAATAGGATTAATTGTGAGGTTTTTATTTATCATAAAGAAGGTTTGCAATATTCTTGATAATCTATTAATTCTTCAATTTCGAAATTTTCGATGTTTTTTTGAATTTTAAATTTGAAACTTTCGTTATTTAAAAAGTTATAAATAAATAAATTTCCTGACATAACATCTCCTGTGTCTGTAATTATTTTTATAATTTCTCCTGCTTGAATAGAGCCTATTATGCCAACCATTGCTCCCAAAATTCCTGTAGAACCGGAATTTAATATTTTTGCCGAGCGTGGCGGATAAGGATATAAACATCTATAGCTTGGTCCTGATTTATAATTAAAAACTGAGATTTGTCCTAGAAATTTATATAAAGCTGCATGAACTAATACTTTATTAAGTATTATGCTTGCGTCGTTTAGTAAATATCTTGCAGGAAAATTATCAGTACAGTCAACAATAATATCATATTTATCAATAATATTTAATGCTCTTTCATCAGTAAATAGAATATTATGGATATTGTAAGTTAAGTTTGGATTATATTCTGTTAATTTTTTTTTTGCGATTATTGTTTTTTGAAGCCCGATTTCATTTTTTTAAAAAAGAACCTGTCTTGCTAAATTATCTTCGGTTATTAAGGCATTGTCTGCAATTCCAATAGTTCCAACTCCTGCAGCTGATAAATATTGTAAAACTGGAGAGCCTAAACCTCCAGCACCAACAACTAAAACTTTGGCTTTTTTAAGTTTTGTTTGGCCGTCAATTCCGATTTCGTTGAGTAAAAGATGACGACTGTATCTATTAAGTTCTTGTTTATTTAAATTTGTGTTTTCCATTTTTTAGGGTTCCACTTTTATAAAAGCAAATATATTAAGTTAAAATCAAAATTAAAATTTTAATTAAATTTATAAAGAGCTGAGTTGGTAATTTGCTGATTAATAATTATTTATATGTGTTTGAGTTATTCAGAATAATAATAAATTTCTTCTAGATTATCGTTCATCCATAGTTCTTTTTTTGTAAGTCGCATAATTGTATAGAATTCGAGAATAGTTTCAGTTTCGTAAGAAAATTCTAATCTTAAAATATTTTCGTTAAGTTCCCATGTTCCGTTAATTTTTGTTTCAATATTATTATAAAAAACAATTTTAGTAAATGTGCCGCCTTTGTCAAAAGTTAATAGCCAATCTTCAAAATCTGCAGAATGACGAATTCCACTTTCTTTATTTATTGTATATTCTATTTTCCAATCTCTTGCAAGTCTTTGTTTTTTGGTTCTTAAACTAATAAGTGGTCCATCTTCAAACTTTGAACATGAAGAAAAAGAAAATATAAAAATTAATAATGAATAAATACTAAATTTTAACACTGACTTACTCATATTTATTAGATTATATTTTTTGTGTAAAATTAATAAATATTATTATTCGAAGCGTTTTTTTACTCTATCAAAAAGAGGTAAAATATATGGACTTTTAAATTCAGAAGCTAAAATATCCATAAGCAATTCATCAACTTTATTATTTCCAATAATTCTTGATTCTCTTTTAACTCCAATGGTTTTAAAGCCAATTTTTTTGTATAAACCAATTGCATTTTTATTGAAAGTAAAAACACGTAACCATATGTGGTTAAGGTTTATAGCGTTAAATCCAAAATCTAAAATTAGTTTTGTTGCTTCTTCGCCAATACCTTTTCCTCTAGCTTCTTCATCGCCGATAAAAATTCCGAATTCTGCGTTTTTGTTTATGTGATCTACATTTAATAATCCACAATTTCCAAGAAGTTTATCAGTGGCGTTTTCGACAATTGCCATCATGTAATTTCCGTTTTCTGTTCTAATTAATTTGTCCAGTAAATCTTTTTCGTGATGCCTGGCTATGATTTGATGAAAAATTGAAAGGTATATTGTTGTTTCAGAGTTGTTTAACCATTGGTAATATTGGTCGTAATCTTCAATGTTAATTGGAGAAAGATAGCATTTTTTGCCGATTAATTTTTTAACTTTCATTAATTTATAAGAAATTAAAGAGTTTAAATAATCAAAATAATATTATATTTTTGAGTATAAATATACAAATTAGGTTTTTTTTTAATTAAAAATCAGTATAGTAAATAATCAAAAATAAAATATTTAAAAATATTTATTTTAAATATGCAAGAATTGATTCGAAAATTAATCTTCCATCAGTATTCCCGAGTTCGTCATCTGAAGCTCTTTCTGGGTGTGGCATCATTCCGTAAACATTTTTTGCTTGGTTACAAATTCCTGCAATATTTTCAACAGAGCCGTTAGGATTAGCGTCTTTTGTTAAATTTCCGTTTTCATCGCAATAGTGAAATAGGATTTGTTCGTTTTCGCGCATTTTTCTAAGTGTCTCAACATCAGCATAATATTTTCCTTCGCCGTGAGCGATTGGTATTTTTAAAGCAGTTCCTGAATCTAATAAAGCTGTAATTGCAGATTGGTTAGTGGCTGGTTTAATATAAATGTTTTTACAAATGAATTTTTGATTGTCGTTATGTAATAAAGCTCCTGGTAAAAGGCCTGTTTCGCATAAAATTTGAAAGCCATTACATACTCCAAAAACGAATCCGCCATTATTTGCAAATTTAATAACTTCGTCCATAATTGGAGAAAATCTTGCTATTGCACCAGATCTTAGATAATCGCCAAAAGAAAATCCTCCGGGTAATATAATTGCATCAACATTTTTTAAATCAGTTTCTTTGTGCCACAATCTAACAACTTCTTGGTTCATTATTTCTTGAAGAACATAAACCATATCTTCATCACAATTTGATCCGGGAAATATTACAACTCCAAATTTCATCTGTTTATTTTTATGAGTTTAAGAATCTGATACTTAAAAATATATTTGCGATACTTTTTTTTATGCTTTTATTTTTCCCAAAATTATAGAAAATTTATAGTAAGGCAAAACATTAATTTAGTATTGTTAAAAACAATTTAGGAAAAGCATGATTTATTATTACCAGAATTAATAAAATTGAGAATATACTTTCTGAAATCCACTTTTTGTTTATGTTAAATAAAAATAAGCTTAAAAATAAGGAAATTGGAATTGCTATTATATATATTAATTCGAAAGTTGATTTAGTGAAAAATAAAAGTAAAATATTTAAAATGAAAATTAAAAATAGAAATTGTAAATTTTTTCTGGTATTACTTTTTAATCCAATGTAATATGTTGTAATATGAAAACTTGCTGTAATTATTATCAAAATTAAATATGAAAAGATAATTTTAATATTAGTGGCTATATTTAAAAAAATATTGAAATTAAAATTGAAATTAAATTGTAAAACAGACGCCTGAAAATTTCCGGCAAATAAAAAAAAGATTGAAAAATAAATATACCAAACTAGCAATAAAGCTGCAATAATTACAAATAATTCTCTATAAACTCCAGGTCGGTTTTGTAATAAATGCAAAATAATAATTATTGAAATATATATGTAGTTAAAATAGAAAAGAGAACTAATTCCAATATAAAAAGCGGCATTAAAATAATTTGATGTTGTGTTGGAATTTTGCTCTGATTTTAATAATTCTACCCAAGCTAATAAAAAAAAGATATTAGCAAAATGTATAGGATTTAAAATTTTGAACTCGTTAAAATTTGAAACAATTAATATATATAATAATCCAGGGAAATAAGATCTGAATCCAAGCATATTATATTGATTGTTAATGCCTGAAATTAATGATGCTTGAAAAACTATTATTGCCAAAGCTATTAATTTGTTAATTAACAGCAAGTTAGGCTTGTTGAGTAAAAGGTATATAAATTCATAAATCGGTCCTGAATTTACATCGTGTGAAATTCCGGGAATATTATTATCGATAAAAACATTTAGCCATAAAAAAATTGCAGCAAAAATTACAATAAAAAAATTAATCGGCTGAAAACTTTTAAATATTCTAACAATCATATATTTTTTCTATTATTGGGGTTAATTTTATTTTTGTGGTATAATATTATTGTAAATCAAAACCTATGTCTTTACGAAAATTTTTACCATCAAACTTAATATTTTCAATTGTTTGGTATGATTTTTTTAATGATATATTAATGTTTTTTCCAAAAGAGCTAACTGCAATAACTCGTCCGCCATTTGTTAATATTTTATCGTTTTCTAATTTTGTTCCGGCATGGAAAATAATTGATTCACTTTTTGTATCTAAACCGCTAATAATTTTACCTTTTTCATAAGATTCTGGATATCCTTCTGAAACCAACATTACTGTTGTAACAGTCTCGTTAAAGATATCAATTTTTTCGTTTTTTATTTTATTATTGCCAACGGCTATAAATAATTCAAGTAAATCTGATTTTATTCTTGGAATAATTACTTCGGTTTCGGGATCTCCTAATCTAACATTATATTCAATAACATAAGGATTATTGTCAACTTTCATTAATCCAATGAAAATGAAGCCTTTATATTCAATATTTTCTTTTTTTAGACCATCAATAGTAGGTTTTATTATTTGATTTTCAACTTTATTGATGAAATTTTTATTTGCAAAATGAACAGGCGAAACAGCTCCCATTCCGCCAGTATTTAATCCAGTGTCTCCTTCACCAATTCTTTTATAATCTTTGGCTTCTGGTAAAATTACATAATCTTGTCCATCAGTTAAAACAAAAACTGAGAGTTCAATACCGTTTAAAAATTCTTCAATTACAACTTTTTCACTTGCCGAGCCAAATTGACCGTTTAACATTTGTTTTAAACTCTCGAGAGCTTGGTTGAAATCATCTATAATTAAAACACCTTTTCCGGCTGCAAGTCCATCAGCTTTAAGCACATATGGTGCTTTTAATTGCTTAAGAAATTGGTGAGCTTCTGTTAAATTATTTTTTGTAAAGCTTTTAAATTTTGCAGTTGGAATATTATTTTTCTGCATAAATTCTTTTGCAAATTCTTTACTTCCCTCTAACATTGCAGCTGCTTTTACAGGACCAATTATGTTAAGATGTTTTAAATCATTAAATTGCAAGAAAAAATCATGAATTCCGTTAACTAAAGGATCTTCAGGACCAACAATCAGCATATTAATATCATTTTTTAAAATAAATGATTTAATTGCTTCAAAATCATTTATTTTGATATCAATATTTTGAGCAATGTCGTGTGTGCCAGCATTTCCAGGTGCTAAAAATAATTTATTTAATTTTGGACTTTGATTAATTTTCCATGCTAAAGCATGTTCTCTTCCGCCTGAACCAAGTATTAAAACATTCATATTTATTTATTTATTTATTTCCTTTAGGCTACGAAGTTAATATGCTTAATGTTAATTAGAAAATTTAATTTGAAACAAATTTTTAGTTTTTTTATAAATTAGAAAATATAGTAAGTAATTTTAAATTTATTTAAAAAAAAAAGGCTTGTAAAAATTTAAAATATAGCAAATTATGAATATCTTTCTAAAAAATTAATAAAAACAAAATTAAACCTAGTCAATTAATTTGCTGATAATGAATAGAATACAAAGACAAAATACATTCTTTATTCTAATTGTTATATTATTTTTATTAAAAGTTAATATTTATTCTCAAGACACAATTTCGTGCAATTCAAAAAATAAAATAATAACGTCCCGACTTTTAATTTTTGAAGATTCAAAATCAGAATTAGATATAAAAGATATTATTAAGCTTAAAGATAAAGATTTCAAAAAAGTTTATGTTGATATACCTTCTTTTTCATTTACAAAATCTACAGTTTGGGGTAAATTTTATTTAAAAAACAATATCAAGAAAGAAGGTTATATTTATATCAGCCCAAATATTTTAAATGAATTAACTTTATATTATGTTTATCCTGATGGAAAAATTGATAGCATACAACAGGGAACATTTAATCAAAAAAATAAAACATTAAAAATTAATAATTATGCTTTTAAGTGTAAATCTGAAGTATTTAGTTATTATTTGAAAATAAAGACAAATACAAGATTGTTTTTTAGTGTAGAGGTTTTATCTTATGATGAATTATTAAAGAAAGCGCAAACAAATGATTTAATTCATGGGATTTATTCCGGTTTGGTTTTAATAATTTTTCTTTATAACCTTTTTCTTTATTTTACAACAAAGGAGAAAGTGTTTTTTTATTATATACTTCATTTAATTAATTCAATTTTATTTTTTTTATATCAAAAATCATATGGCATTGAGTTTTTTTGGACAAATTGTCATTTTTTAATTGAGCATTATGTTTTTTTACTAACTACAGGATTTACACTTTCAATATTATTTGTAATTAATTTTTTAGAAACAAGGGAAAAAGCTAAAACGCTTCATAAATTATTAATTCTATCAATTGTTGCATTTCTTGTTTTTGGAGTACTCGATTTATTAGGATATACATTAATTGCAATAGAAACATTTAATAAGTCAAGTTTTTTTATAATTTCTATTGTAATAATTGCAAGTATAAAAATAATAAAAACAGGTTTCACGCCTGCAAAAATATTTTTAATTGCGTGGTTGTCATATATAATAGGAATTGCAACACAAACATTGCAAGGATTAAATGTTATTGAAACCAATCAGTTTAATTCAAGTGCAATCATTATTGGTTCATCTATAGAGATTATACTTCTTTCTTTGGCAGTTGGGTTTAAAATAAATTTTTATAAAAAAGCAAGAATACAAGCAATAGAAGAACAAACCAGCACTTTAAAAGAAAAAGAAAAAATCTTAAGTAAACAAAATGAAAATCTTGAAATTCAAACACTTCAAAAGTCGACTGAAATAGTTAATAAAAATAAACTGTTGCAATTACAAAAAGATGAAATTTTGTTAAAAAATCTTCAAATAAAAGAGCAAAACACTGAATTGTTGACAGTTAACTCAGATTTGGAAATAAAGAATATAATAATTACAAATCAAAATATTGAATTAAAAAACAGAAAAGATAATTTAGAATTAATTGTTTCTGAAAGAACCGCTGAGCTTGCCGAAGCAACAAAAATTGCTGAAGATTCTGATAATGAAAAAACCGCATTTTTAAAAAATTTCTCGCATGAAATAAGAACACCAATGAATGCAATTGCCGGTTTTTCAAGTTTATTGCGAGAAGTTGATTTTGAAGATAAAAGACATGATTATTATGTTTCTGTTATAATTGAAAACACTGATAATTTATTGAATTTGATTGAAAATATTGTCGATTTATCAAATTTGCATTCAGGTAATTTAAAGTTGAAAAATGTAAGGTTTGATCCTAAAAAAATTTTTAATTCAATGTTTATTGAGTTCAGCAATAAAATTAAAACCCAAAATAAATCTTTTATCACAATAAAACTTGATGTTCCTTCTGAAAATAATTACAGATTATTTATAGATTATAATAGATTTGAACAAATAGTTTTTCATCTTGTTGATAATGCAATAAAATATACAGAATCCGGCATTATTAATTTTGGTTATAAATTTGTTGATGAAAATAAAAAAATAATGGTTTTTGTTAAAGATACAGGTATTGGAATTCAACAAAAAAAATTAAATTTTATTTTTGATATATTCAGAAAAACTAAAGATAACAACATAAAATTTTACTCTGGAACTGGCCTTGGACTTGCGCTGGTTAAGGGTTTAGTAAGTTTGATGGAAGGCGAAATAGAATTAGAAACAAAATCTAAAATTGATTTTCCTGATGAAGAATCAGGATCAGAGTTTAAAATCTACATTCCTGTTAACTAGACTTTTTATTGATAATAAATAAAGGCCTAAAAACATTATAAATCCGTTTACTAATAATAGCTCAAATCCGAATTTATAACCAAAAAATATGGCTTCTGAATAATAATTTATTACAAATGTTAATATTGGTGATAAAACCGCAATTATTGGAACAAATTTGTCAATAATTTTTCTTTTTGTAAATAAACCAAAAGTAAATAAACCTAAAAGAGGACCGTATGTATAGCCGGCAACTTTAAAAACCATATTTATAACGCTATCGTCATTAATTATTTTAAAAATTAAAATAACAATAAAAATCAAAAAAGAAAATCCAAGGTGTATTAATCTTTTTTTCTTTTGTGTTTCTTTAGATTCTTTTGTAACATCAATTCCAAGTATATCGACTGTAAATGAAGTTGTTAGAGCTGTTAAAGCGGAATCGGCACTTGAAAAAGCAGCTGCAATTATTCCAAGTAAAAAAGTAATTCCGGCAATAATACTGAAATTATTTATAGCCAAACTTGGATATAGTTTATCTGTTTGTAAATAACGTGCTGTTTCTTCATTAAAAATAAAACCATTTAAGCTTTCAAACGAAATCCCCATTTTTGAAACATAAGTGTATAATAAAACACCTAAAGACAGAAATAGAAAATTTACAGGAAGAAGCGTAATACTAAACCAAAACATGTTTTTTTGTGCATCTTTTATGTTTCTGCAAGTAAGGTTTTTTTGCATCATATCTTGGTCAAGACCAGTCATAGCAATTGCAATAAAAGCACCTCCAATAAATTGCTTAAAAAAATTAGTGCCCGATTTCCAGTTCCAATCAAAAATTGTTGAATGTGTACTGTTTTTTATTTCGCTCACAATTTCTGTAAATGATAAATTTAAATCTTTTCCAATTAAAATTACGCTAATAATTACAGCTAAAAGCATAAAACTGGTTTGTAAAGTATCTGTCCAAACTATAGTTTTAATGCCAGCTTTGTTAGTGTAAACCCAAATCAATAAAATTGTAACAATAACAGTAACAGAGAAAGGAATTCCAAAATTATCGAAAAAAGCTAATTGTAAAACTGTGGCCACAAGAAAAAGTCTAAATGAAGCTCCAATAACTCTGGAAATAAGAAAAAATATAGAGCCGGTTTTATAAGAATAAAAACCAAATCTTTTTTCTAAATAAGTATAAATTGAAACTAAGTTGAGTTTATAATATATTGGTAATAAAACAGTTGCAATAACAAAATAACCTAATAAATAACCAATAACCATTTGAAAATAGGCAAAATTGCTATTTCCCACTTCGCCCGGAACCGAAATAAAAGTAACGCCAGAAAGTGAAGCGCCAATCATTCCAAAAGCCACTAAAAACCATGGCGATTGTTTATTTCCGGTAAAAAATGTTTCCGTATTTGATTTTCTTGATGTAAAATATGATATTAAAATTAATAATGAAAAATAGGCAGCTATAACGCTAAATACAAGAATAGGGCTCATAAATTCTGTCTGGTTTGTTTTTTTTATTTGTTACAATAATAATTAAAAATTTAGTATATTAATATTATTGATAAAAAAATATAGCTTTGATTTTTGAAAAGTGAAAAAGTAGTTAGGTTAAAAAAGGAAGTTTTATTATTACAGTAGTTCCAGAACTAACTTTAGAAATAAATTTTAAATCTCCAAAATTGTCTTTAATATTATTATACGCAATTGTTAAGCCTAATCCTATGCCTTTTCCGGGTTCTTTTGTTGTATAAAAAGGTTCGATTATGTGAGAAAGTTTGTTTTGTTCAATTCCACAGCCTGTATCTAATATCGATATTTTAATAAATTTGTTTTCATTTTCGGTTTTAATTGTAATTAATCCTTTTTTCTTGATTGATTGTTCTGCATTAATAAGAATATTTAAAAATGCTTGATGGAGCTTAGCCTCTTGACTTTTT
This sequence comes from Bacteroidales bacterium, assembly GCA_016937695.1. Lineage (GTDB taxonomy): Bacteria > Bacteroidota > Bacteroidia > Bacteroidales > NBLH01 > NBLH01. Next base: position 25,626 of record JAFGWC010000024.1, on the reverse strand, counting down.
ACAAAAGAATTTTCAGCTAAATATTCTCTTCTAATCTCTATCTTATCGTCAAATCTATCATTTAATATAATTAAACAATTGTCAATAATAGTGTTTATATAACAATTCTCTGTTGATCCATGCTCGTAATTCTTCCTTGTTAATTAGACGTTCTTCATTAAGAATTTTTATTGGTTTTAGAATAGCTTTACTATAAAAATATGATACTAAAAATTATACTAAAAACCCTTTTAAAATAATAATGATATTTGATTTTTTTGATTTTTCGTTGTTTTTTTTTATTAAAGCAAAATGTTTCTGAGCCTTTTTTTATTTATAATCTCAGTATTTTTAAGTTAATTATTAATTTCATTGTATTGAACTAGCATTGTTTTTATTCTTGTTTCAAGCTCTTCTGTTATCTCACTATCAATCATTTCAATGCTTGTTGATTTTTCATTTTTATAATAATTTTGAATAAGACAGACAATTTGTAAGCAGAATCTTTTTCAAAGCTGACACATAAATTACAAAACTGTTTTGCTACAGAATCAACGTTTAATAACTTATCTTTATCTCCAGTAGTTACAGCATCTTTTAATGAATTTTGTACTTCTGCAAGTTTGCAGTTTAATTTTTACTTAATTCAATATCGGGCATATAAATTTCCTGAGTTTGCTTAATTAGTAACTTGTTTTTTTTTATTAAAGTAATTTAAAGTAAAATATGCAAATGTAAAAGTTATAAGTAATATAATCGGGAAAATTGAAAGTTGTAAGCTCATGATTTACATTATGATATGGAGAAATCCTAAAAAAATGATTGTAATTTTTTATCAGGTTGAAGGCTGGCTCAAATATAATAATAACCCCAACATTTTGTATTGCTGATCTAATTGTTTATCAATTTACAAGGCAAACATCAAACTTCGTCATTCAATAGCCAATTTGTAGCTTTTTTGGCAATTGTAAATATTTCTCAGGTGGTTTTTCTGTTCACGTCCAAAAAGGAAAAAGCGTAGAATAGGTAATTTTTTCGGCTTCCTTGATTAAAAAAACTGTGCGGACTCTGTCTCGTTTTTTTGAGGCTTCTTCTGTTTTTTTTGTAATTTGAATCAATTTTACCATGTCAATAAGTTGACATGAGTTCCTCAAATCATATAACAGATTTACACTTTGTGGCAAATTGGGGACTTGTGAAAATTCGTTAAGCTAATCTACAATATCTTTGTAAACAACATTACCGGAGAAAACTACTTCGATTATTCCGTTATTACTGATTTTATAAGGTATCACTTCGATTTGGGTTTTAAAATTGCGCAATTATATGAACTATTTTTAATAATCTTCCAATTTCTTTGCAAAATATTCTATTGATTTGAATAATATGAAATTTCTGCGGGAATTAACCAATACAACACTTGTAATCACTGCCCCAATTCCATATTTGGAAATAGAAATTTAAAATTAATTAGGTTTATTATTTGATTTTTTCAAACAACTCATATTTTTCAGTGTCTAAATTAATTTTTTGATAACCATTTGGTACACTTGTAGTATTTTCTTTTTGAATAATCAAATAATCATTATTATTGGTGCCTGATGATGAACTAAGGTTGTAATAACGAACCAAGTAATATCGGGTATTCCACTGTTCTGCAATGGATTGATCTATGTCTATAATTTCGGTACCTTGAATAGCAGATCCGATAAGATGAATATCATGTAATTCTTTGCTGTTGCGGCTTTGACCACCAATATTGTAAACTGAAAAAGACAGTGCAAAAACCAATAGAAAGTATGCAACAAACTTAAATATTCTAAAGCCTTTCTTTTCCATATCAATTTTACTTACAAGCAACGCAATACCAGGAGCAAGCAATAATGCAAAGGCAATTCCAAAATACGGAATAGAATGTGAAAAATAAAAATCCTTCTGAACCAACGTTAGCATAAGAGGAAGAGATGCACTTAATCCAATTAAAATGAAAAATAGAAATTCTTTTTTTTGCTCAAAATAATTTTTAATCGATTTTTTCTTAAAAACCATCAACAATATAGCCGCTATAATTAATACAGGTAATAAATGCGAAACCAAACCAATAATTGTATGAAAACGTTTGCTTACAGTATGTGCCGCTTCAATCCTACCCAATAGCCTGTGGTTTAAATAAAACGACAAAGCTTCTTTTGCGTCAGGATTTTGTATCAACAAATAATATATGACCGCAGGAATAATGGCAAGAATGACTGTGTAAAGTGCAGCTTTATAAAATGAAGGTTTTTTATAGACTAGCCAATACAAACCAACCGCACCAATTGGAAATAATCCGGGCACACCTTTCGAAAAAGAAGCTAGAAAAATAAAAATCCCTGAAATTGAAATATATAAAAATGCTCTGTTTTGTTGTTTCATCCCTTTCAAAATAAAATAAACCGCTGAAAGTGAGAATATTCCCATGGTGTTTTCCTGCATATTGTTCTGGAAAGTCCAATGAGTTAGTGGCACAATAACCCAAAATAATACGGGTAACCAACTAAATTTCAACATTTCTTTGTTCTCTTTGAAAATTTCTCGCCATACAAAAATTATTAAAAGCACTGTAATACAAGCAGTTAGAAAAGAATAGAAACGCTCAACATACATACTGTTGCCTAAGGTTTTAAAAAAGAACGATTGAATAGCAAAAACCAACGGTGGGTGTTCATGGAAACTTTTTACACCATCAATTATCCATGTTGCATCACTTATTGGAAACCAAAAAGTGCCAATTCCATTACCTGCATTTTTTGCTACGCATGTATAAAGTAGACCGTCCATAAACATACCGTCTTGTATTAGCACAGGAACAATAAGTCCAATAAATAGGGCAATGGTTAATATGTGAAATGGGAAATGGATGCTTTTCATTTTATGGTTTTTTAGTATTGCTGTATTCAAGTCATAAATGTAACTTTTGATTTTTCAAAATTAGCAATAAAGAATGTTAAATGTTGTTAAAATTTTTTAATATTTAGCTCTAAAATATTTTCTACGAATGGTATTATGGAAAATATTATTTCTAGTATATTTTTTTACTCAACAAAAAAGAAACAAACATTATGTGTGTTAATAAATTGTTTGTTAAATGAATAATAAATAGTTTTGCATAGTTTAACTAAAAACAAAAATTATGGAATTTATTAAATGGACAAATGATTATAGCGTTGATATTCAATCAATTGACGATCAACACAAAACGCTTTTTGTAATGATAAACGATTATTATGAAGCGGTTCGTCAAAAACAATCAAATCAGGGATTAAAAATACTTATCGGAAAATTATTGAATTATACAAATTTTCATTTCAAGAACGAAGAAAGGTATTTTGATAAATTTTTATATTCTCAAGCCGAAAGTCATAAAAAACTACATCAGGTTTATATTTCAAAAATAGAGGAAGTTAAAAACAGACTTGAAAATAATAAAATGGTTCTGCCTGTTGAAGTTGGAACATTTTTAAGAGATTGGCTTTATCAACATATTAAAGTAGAGGATAAAAAATATTCGGCTTTTTTAAAAGAAAAAGGGATTAAATAAAAAATTGTTAAAATTTGGACTAAATTTAAATAAATCCTTTTAGACAAATAAAATTTTTCTATCTTTGCCTTTATTTAGAATGAGTATAAATAAGCTGGATTTGTAATTTAATTCCAGCTTAAAATTGAATAAAAAATCAAGTCATGAGTGAAACAAGTGATGATAGAATAATTAATGAATTAAGCAATAAAGAATACGAAGCAGGTTTTGTAACCGATATTGAAACAGATGTTTTTGAAATAGGCTTAAATGAAGATATCATAAGGCGAATATCAGAAAAAAAAAATGAACCTGAATTTATGCTTGAATTTCGTTTAAAGGCATTCGAGAAATGGAAAACAATGACAGAGCCTAATTGGGCAAATTTAAAATATGAAAAGCCTGATTTTCAAAGTATTAGCTATTATGCAGCACCAAAAAATGCTGCTAAATATAATAGTTTGGATGAGGTTGACCCTGATCTTATAAAAACATTTGAGAAATTAGGAATACCATTAGAAGAACAAAAAATTTTATCAGGCGTAGCTGTTGATGTTGTTATGGATAGCGTTTCTGTACACACTACTTTTAAAAAAACTCTAGAAGAAAAAGGAATTATATTTTGCTCGATAAGTGAAGCAATACAAAAACATTCTGATTTAGTTCAAAAATATATGGCTTCAGTTGTACCTGTCGGAGATAATTTTTATGCTGCACTTAATTCTGCTGTTTTTACAGATGGTTCTTTTGCATATATTCCAAAAGGAGTACGTTGTCCTGTTGAACTTTCTACGTATTTTCGTATAAATCAGGCAAATACAGGTCAGTTTGAAAGAACATTAATTATAGCTGATGAAGGAAGTTATGTTAGTTATCTTGAAGGTTGTACTGCACCATCAAGAGATGAAAATCAGCTACATGCTGCAGTTGTGGAAATAATTACATTAAAAGATGCCGAAGTAAAATATTCTACTGTGCAAAATTGGTATCCTGGCGATAAAAACGGAAAAGGCGGAGTTTACAATTTTGTTACAAAAAGAGGAATTTGCAAAGGCGATAATTCAAAAATATCTTGGACACAAGTAGAAACAGGCTCTGCTGTTACTTGGAAATATCCGAGTACAATTTTAAAAGGCGATAATTCTGTTGGAGAATTTTATTCTGTAGCTGTTACAAATAATTATCAACAAGCCGATACTGGAACAAAAATGATTCATTTAGGCCGAAATACTAGAAGTACAATTATTTCAAAAGGTATTTCGCTTGGACATAGCAATAATAGTTATCGAGGATTGGTTAAAATTGCACCAAAGGCTAATAATGCCAGAAACTATTCTCAATGCGATTCTTTATTAATGGGCGATAAATGTGGAGCACATACTTTTCCTTATATCGAATCGGAAAATGCAACGGCAATAGTTGAACATGAAGCTACTACTTCAAAAGTATCTGAAGATCAGATATTTTACTGTAATCAAAGAGGATTAAGTACAGAAGATGCTGTTAGTCTTATAGTTAACGGATTTGCAAAAGAAGTATTGAATAAATTACCAATGGAATTTGCAATGGAAGCTCAAAAATTACTTTCACTTACATTAGAAAACAGCGTCGGATAATAATTATATTGCTGATAATTAGTATTTTACAATATATATTTAAAAATCATTCTGCTCAAGTAGCATAAAAATATAAAACAAAAAAAATGGCAAAAACATTAATATCGATAAAAAATTTAAAAGCTTCAATCGAAGGAAAAAAAATATTAAAAGGAATAAATTTAGAAATAAAAGAAGGCGAAGTACACGCTATAATGGGACCAAATGGTTCAGGTAAAAGCACTCTAGCTTCTGTATTAGCAGGTCGCGAAATTTACGAAGTTACAAACGGTTCGGTTACTTTTCAGGGAAAAGATATGTTAAGCATGTCGCCAGAAGAGCGTTCGAGAGAAGGAATGTTTTTAGCTTTTCAATATCCTGTTGAAATTCCGGGCGTTTCGATTACTAATTTTATGAAAGCAGCTGTTGAACAACACAGAGAACACAAAGGATTAGAGCAACTTACACCTTCTGAGTTTTTAAAAATGATGCAAGAAAAAAAGGATTTGGTTGAAATTGAAGCTAAACTTGCAAACAGAGCTGTAAACACAGGTTTTTCAGGCGGCGAGAAAAAGAAAAACGAAGTTTTTCAAATGGCAATGCTCGAACCAAAATTTGCAGTTTTAGACGAAACAGATTCCGGACTTGATATTGATGCTTTAAGAATAGTTGCAAATGGTGTAAATAAATTAAAAAATAAAGAAAACGCTTTCTTGGTTATTACTCATTATCAGAGACTTCTGGATTATATTGTTCCTGATGTTGTGCATGTTTTATATAACGGTAAAATTGTAAAAACAGGAGGAAAAGAATTAGCATTAGAGCTTGAAGAAAAAGGATATGATTGGATTAAGAAAGAAAATGATTAAAAACTGTTACACTGTTAAAATGTTAAATTGCTAAATAATAATTAAACAATATAACATTAAACAATAAAAAAATAATTATGGCTTTAAAAAACGAACTTTCAAAAGAAGAATTTGTTGCTATTTTTGAAAACAGTAAATCAAAATCATTTGCTGAGGAAAATTTTATTAATCTGGCTGCAAATAATCTTAAAAAATATAATTTGCCAACAAAAGCTGATGAAGAGTGGAAACATACAAGTATCAGAAAAATATTACAACATAAATATTTTATTGGCGAAAATCTTGATTTAGATAAAAATCAAGTAAATTTATTTACAATTCCCGGACTTAATGCATACAGATTAGTTTTTATTAATGGTTTTTATTCAAAACAATTTTCGGATGAAATTTTAAACAATAAAGGATTAATTATTAAAAATATTGCTGATGCAAAAAAATCAAATCCTGAATTAATTAATAAATATTTTGAAAATACTGATATTTCATCAGAAAATTTTTTTACATCAGTAAATACAGCATTTAGTTTTGATGGATCATTTATTTCAATACCAAATAATTTGGCGCTCGATAAACCTATTCATATTATTAATTTTTCTGATGGAAATAATAAAAAAACCATTTCGCAATACCGGAATTTAATTATTGCAGGAAAAAATAGTAATGTTCAAATTGTAAACAGTTTTCACTCATTAACAGTTAATTACACATTAACAAATATCTCTACAGAAATTATTTTAGAAGAAAATGCAAATTTAAACTTTAATATTTTTCAAGGTGAAGGCGATGATGCTTTTCAGATAAATAGTACAAAAGTAAATCAGGAAAAAAACAGTAATTTTTCCAGTCATACAATTACACTTTGCGGCTCAATTGTTAGAAACGATTTAAAAATTGAGCATAAAGCCGAAAATTGCGAAACAAATCTTTTCGGACTCTATTTGCCCGACAGAGAACAGCATTTCGATAATAATATTTTTATTAATCATGCAAAACCGCACGGAACTAGTAATCAGATATATAAAGGAATTATTGACAATAAAGCATCAGCAGTTTTTCTTGGTAAAGTATTTGTTGGAAAAGGTGCTCAAAAAACAATTGCCGACCAAACAAATAGAAATATACTTTTAACTCAATATGCAAAAGTAAACAGTAAGCCTCAATTAGAAATTTATGCCGATGATGTTAGTTGTTCGCATGGTTCTACAACAGGACAAATAGACAAAGAAGCATTATTTTATTTGCAATCAAGAGGAATTAACAGACGACGAGCAGAAGTTTTACTTTTAGGCGCTTTTATTTCTGATGTTATTGACGCAATTAAAGTAGAACCATTGAAAATATTTGTTAACATATTGGTAAACAATAGGTTAAATGGCGAAAAAGTTGACGGACAATGTGCTATGGTTAGTGGATGTCCGGGATGCGATAATATTGAATAATTTTAAAAAATCAGAATTATTATTGTTAGTTGTAAACCGTAAACTTTAAATTCAAATGAACTTTGATATAGAAAAAATTAGAGCAGATTTTCCAATCTTAAATCAGAAAATATATGGCAAAGATTATATATATTTTGATAACGGAGCAACTACACAAAAACCAATTCAAGTAATAAATGCTGTAAGTGAATTTTATTCATCAATAAACAGCAATATTCATAGAGGAGTTCATTTATTAAGCGAAAAATCGACAAAAGCCTATGAAGATGTTAGAGCTAAAGTTCAAAAATTTATAAATGCAGAACACGAGCACGAAATTATTTTTACAAAAGGAACAACTGATTCAATAAATTTAATTGCATTTTCATTTGGCGAAAAATATGTAAATAAGGGCGATGAAATTATTGTTTCGGCTATGGAACATCATTCAAATCTTGTTCCTTGGCAAATGCTTTGTCAAAGAAAAAATGCAAAACTTAAAATAATTCATTTTGATAAAAATGGCGAGCTTGAAACCGATAAAATTAATGATTTAATAACAGATAGAACAAAACTTTTAGCAGTTACGCATATTTCAAATGCTTTAGGGACAATAAATCCTGTTAAAAAAATAGTGCAACTTGCTCATAATAAGAATGTTCCGGTATTAATTGATGGAGCACAAGCAATTCAGCATACTATTGTTGATGTTCAAGAAATTGATTGCGATTTTTATGTTTTTTCCGGTCATAAAATATATGCTGAAACAGGAATTGGTGTTCTTTATGGAAAAGAAAAATTCTTAAATGAAATTCCTCCATATCAAGGTGGCGGCGATATGGTTGACCATGTTACACTTGAAAAATCAACTTATCTGGATTTACCTTTTAAATTTGAAGCAGGAACTTCAAACTATGTTGGAGCAGTAAGTCTTGGAATTGCAATTGATTATATTAATGAAATAGGATTAAATAAAATTGCTGAATATGAAACAGAACTTTTAAATTATGCAACTCAAAAAATGCAAGCTATAGAAGGTTTAACAATATTTGGAAATGCAAAAAATAAGGCATCTGTAATTTCATTTTTATTAAAAAACATACATCATTACGATGCAGGAATGATAATAGACAAAATGGGAATTGCTGTTAGAACAGGAAGTCATTGTGCACAGCCGGTTATGACTTATTTCGATATTACAGGAACAATTCGTGCAAGTTTTGCTTTTTATAATACAAAAGAAGAAATTGATAGATTTATTGAAGCAATTTTAAAAGTAAAACAGATGTTTGATTAAAAAAAATTAATTTAAGATAAAAGTAAAAGGATAAAAAGTTCACTTATTTTAATTGCCAATATACTAATGACTAATTTCTAAAATAGATGACATTACAAGAAATACAAGATCAAATAATTGAAGAATTTGCCATTTTCAATGAGTGGATGGATAAATACGAATATTTAATTGAATTAGGAAAAGATTTAAAAATTATAGATACTAAATTTAAAACTAATGAATATTTGATAAATGGCTGTCAATCAAAAGTTTGGCTTCATGCTGAACTTAATGATGATAAAGTTATTTTTAGTGCTGATAGCGATGCAATTATCACAAAAGGCATTGTAGCTTTAATAATTAGAGTTTTATCAAAAAGAGAACCAAAAGAAATTATGAATGCTGATTTGTATTTTATTAATGAAATTGGATTAAGTGATAATTTATCTCCAACAAGAGCAAATGGTTTATCTGCCATGATAAAGCAAATGAAAATGTACGGAATGGCATATAATGCAAAGTTGGGAAATAAGTAAATAAGTTACAGGTTTCAAGTTGCAGGTTAGCAAATTAATTTTTGAATAAATGAAAAGTTATAAAGATTTGGAGGTTTATTAATTATCTTATAAATTGGCTGTTGATGTTCATAAAATGAGTATGTAGTTGCCCAAATACGAACTTTACGAACAAGGAAGTCAAATATGAAGGTTTTCCAAAAGCATTAAAGACAATATAGCAGAAAGATTTGGCAGAAGAAGATACAAATCTGAATTTATACGATTTTTAATTTTTTCACATGCATCTTGCGATGAAATTATATCTCAGTTAAATATGATAAGTGAAATACACTTTTTAGAAAATCCTCTAGCAGATTTGATAAATAAATATGAACAATTAAGTAAACAGATTAATAAATTTATTCAGTATTTAGAAATTAATTGGAAAACATAACCTGAAACCTGGAACTTTAAAGAAAAAAATAAAATAAAAATATCGTGGAAACAAAAGATAATAGCTATTTACAATTAGAAGAAAAAATACTTAAAGTATTAAAAGAAATTTATGATCCTGAAATTCCTGTAAATATTTATGATTTAGGATTAATTTACGAAATTGATGTTGATGAATACGATAATGTTGATATAAAAATGACATTAACGGCACCAAATTGTCCTGTTGCAGAATCTTTGCCAATTGAAGTAAGAGATAGAATAAATGCAATTGAAGGTGTGAAAAAAACCAATATAGAAATGACATTTGATCCGCCTTGGGCAGCAAATATGATGAGCGAAGAAGCTAAATTAATGTTAGGATATCTCTAGCATTTTATTAATTATTATTTTTTATTTGCTATTTTTAAATCAATAAATTTCACGTTAGTTATCGTGCTGGTAATCAGTTGTTTGTGAATGATTAATTAAATGTAGTGAAATAAAAACTCAGCGATAAAACTATTGCTATTGTGAAAAAAATGTAAATTTTAATTTGATAACATTTATGTTTCTTATTATTCATTTTTGATTTTCAATTACATAAAATGAAGTTTATTAAATTTTCTGTATATTTTAGCAAAAAAAATAGTGAAAATGATAAGCTTTTATTTAAACGGAAAAAAGGAAACATACCAAGGAAATCCTGAACAATCTTTATTAAAATATCTTAGATTAGAAAAAGGAATAACATCAGTAAAAGATGGATGTTCTGCACAAGCTGCATGTGGTGCATGCACTGTTGAAATAAACGGTAAAGCTAAACTTTCTTGTGTAACAAAAATGAGCAAACTGCAAGATACTGAGATATTTACAATCGAAGGTTTCTCGAAATATATTACTGATACAATTGCAAAATCTTTTGTAAATGAAGGCGCAGTTCAATGTGGATTTTGTACACCTGGAATTATTTCAAGAACAAAAGTTTTACTTCAAGACAATCCGAATCCAGATATTAATCAAATACAAACCGCCTTAAAACCACATCTTTGCAGATGCACAGGATATAAAAAAATTGAAAGCGGAGTATTTGCTGCAGCAAAAGCGATTAACGAAAAAAGAGATGTTGAAATTAGAAAAACATCAGGAAAAATAGGAATTTCAGAACCAAAATATCAGGCTTACGAAACGGCAATAGGCAAACGTAATTTTGTTGATGACATTTTCCTTGACCAAATGCTGTTTTCTGCCTTAAAATTAAGCGATTATCCAAAAGCAAAGATCTTAAAAATACATATTTCAAAAGCTCAAAAACTTGAAGGTGTTGAAAAAGTTTTTACAGCAAAAGACATTCCGGGCGAGAAAAAAGTTGGGCTGATTTTAAAAGATTGGCCGGTAATGATTGACCAAGGCGAAACAACTCATTATATTGGCGATGTTATTGCCGGAGTTGTTGCAAGTACTGAAGAAATTGCAAGAAAAGCAGTTGAATTAATTGAGGTAGAATACGAAGTATATCAGCCTGTTACAGATGTTTTTGAAGCAATAGAAGGCGACAGAGTTCATCCCGAAAGGCCAAATAATTTTGACACAACACAGTTTACAATTGGCAATGCCGAAAAAACTATAAAAAACTCAAAATATACATCAAAAGGCAGATACGAAACTCAAAGAATTGAACATGCTTTTATGGAAAAAGAAGCTGCTGTGGCTCAACCATATGGCGATAACGGAATTGAACTTTTTAGTCAAAGCCAAGGAGTTTATGAAGACAGAAGGCAAGTAGCAATGATTTTGGGCTTACCAGAAGAAAAAGTGCGAGTAACTCTGGTTCCAAATGGTGGCGGTTTTGGCGGAAAAGAAGATTTAAGTATACAAGGACATTGTTCTCTTTTCGCATATTTAACGCAAAAACCTGTAAAACTGACACTTACGCGAGAAGAATCAATCCGTTTACATCCCAAAAGGCATCCTGTAATTATGGATATTGAGCTTAGCGCTGATGAAAAAGGTAAACTAACAGCCTTAAAACTTAGAGCAATTGGCGATACAGGAGCTTACGCTTCTGTTGGCATGAAAGTTTTGGAAAGAGTTGCCGGACATGCTGCCGGCGGATATTTTATTCCTGAAATTGATATTGAAGCTAAAACGGTGTATACCAACAATATCCCTTGTGGAGCGATGCGAGGTTTTGGTGCAAATCAGGTCGCTTTTGCACTGGAAAGCTGTATTGATGATATTTGTGAAAAAGCCGGTTTCGATCGTTGGAAATTCAGATATGATAATGCATTGGTAGATGGTTTATCAACATCTACAGGACAAAAATTGCAAGGTGTTGGTATTAGAGCTTGTTTAGATGCCGTTAAAGATGATTTTTATAATGCAAAATACGCAGGTTTAGCTTGTGCAATAAAAAATTCAGGAGTTGGAAACGGAATGGTTGACGAATCAAAAGTGAAAATTGAAATAATATCAGAAAATAAAATAAAACTGCATCACGGATGGACAGAAATGGGACAAGGAGTGCACAATATGGCGCTTCAAACTCTTTGTCAGGAAATTGATGTCAAACCTGAAATTATTGAAGTAATTGTTGATACAGAAGCTCAAATAAAAACAGGAATGACAACTTCTTCTCGAGCAACAGCGCTTGTAGGTTTAGCTGTAATTAATGCTGCCAAAACCTTAAAAGAAGATTTAAAAACTAAATCATTAAAAGATTTATCAGGAAAAACATACAATGGCGAGTTTGCTTGTGATTGGACAACAAAACCCGGAGTTGCTGTAAATGAGCAGATTACGCACTATTCTTATGGTTACGCAGCGCAAGTTTGTGTTTTAGATGATAATGGCTATATTGAAAAAATTATTGCAGCACATGATGCAGGCAAAATAATGAATCCAATGCTTTTTGAAGGACAAATTGAAGGAGCAGTACACATGGGACTGGGTTATGCTATTTCTGAAGATTTACCAATGAAAGATGGTTATTTAGTACATGATAAATTTAGAAAACTTGGTGTACTTCGTGCACATGAAACACCTGAAATTACTGTAAAAGGAGTTGAAGTAAAAGACCCGATTGGACCTTATGGAGCAAAAGGAATTGGCGAAATTGGTTTAGTTCCAACAGCAGCAGCCGTTGCAAATGCTTTTTATGCTTTTGATGGAGTTAGAAGATATAAATTGCCGATGAAATCATCGTAGAGGGATTTTATTATTAGCTGAAATAAAAAGTTTTTTATTATAAAAGTGGGTTTTTTAGATTAATTCTAAATAAGCGTTTTTATTAAAAATAAATTTTAGCTTTTTTTGATGAAAAAAATAAGATGAAAAGTGTTTTTATTTTACTAATTTTATTTAGGTATAGTTTTACAAACTGTCAGGAAAAAGCAAATATGAATTACAATAAATTAACAGATGCTGAAAAGAGCGTTATAATTAACAAAGGAACAGAAGCACCATTTACAGGTATTTATAATAATTTTAAAGAAAAAGGCACTTATAATTGTAAAAGATGTGATGCTGCTTTATTCAAATCCGATTCTAAATTTGAATCAAATTGCGGCTGGCCTTCTTTTGATGATGAAATTGAAGGAGCAGTGAAAAGAGTATTAGATAAAGACGGACATAGAACAGAAATTGTTTGTGCAAATTGCGGCGCACATCTTGGGCATGTGTTTGAAGGTGAGGGCTTTACAGACAAAAACACAAGACATTGTGTAAACTCGGTTTCGCTTAATTTTTCGCCTGTAGTAATTCAAAAAACAGAAACTGCAATTTTTGCTTCAGGCTGTTTTTGGGGAACAGAATATTGGCTACAAAAACAAAAAGGAGTTCTTTCAACAACTGTTGGATACATTGGCGGAAAAAAAGAAAATCCAAGCTATGAAGAAGTTTGCAGCAAAACAACCGGATATGCAGAAGCAGTTAAAGTGGTTTTTAATCCTGATATTGTTTCGTATGAAGAGCTTTGTATTATATTTTTTAATACGCATGATCCAAGTCAGATAGACCGTCAGGGACCTGATATTGGCGAACAGTATCGTTCTGAAGTTTTTTACATATCAGAAAAGCAAAAAGAAATTACTGAAAAACTTATTAAAAAGCTTGAAGCAAAAGGAATTACAGTTGCTACAAAATTAAGTAAAGCATCAAAATTTTGGGATGCTGAAGATTATCATCAGGATTATTACAAAAATAAAGGCGCTCAACCATACTGTCATTTTTACAGAGAAAAATTTTAGTTCAGCTTTTATTTGAATTAAAGCAAATTTCTTCCAATATTTTACGGAATTTCTTTTTTTGATAAATATTAATTTAGACTAATTTTTAAAATCGTTAAATTGCTGATATACAATATTATAGCAATTTGGCAGTTTTAAAATATTTCTATTTTATTGTTAAAAAATACAATAAAAAATCAAATAGATATTAATTCAAACTCCAATAAATATTAAAAAAAAAATCTATCTTTGGCTGATTTTTTTACAAAATATATAATAATGAGCAAATTAATAATTGGAAGTTTTGAAGAATTTGAACAATATGTAGGTCAGGAACTTGGTGTTTCAGATTATATTAAAATAACGCAAGAGCAAATAAATATGTTTGCCGATGCAACACTTGATCATCAATGGATACATACAAATCCTGAAAGAGCAAAAATTGAAAGTCCGTTTAAAAATACAATTGCACATGGATTTTTAACCGTTTCAGTTATGCCGCATTTATGGGAGCAAATTACCGAATTTAAAAATGTGAAAATGATGGTAAACTATGGCATTGAAAAGCTGAAATTTAATCAAGCTGTATTGGTAGATAGTGAGCTACGGATGAAAGCAAAACTTGTTTCTGTTAAAAATTTGCGAGGAATAACAAAAGCTGAATTAAATATTATTTTAGAAATTAAAAATCAACAAAAACCTGCATTAGAAGCAAATCTAATATTCTTGTATCATTTTGAATAACAGTTGTTTATGTTTTAAAATCTAATTGTGAATTAAAGTAGATTTCTGATTAAATATATTAATAAATTAGTTTTAACGCAGCTTTCCCCATTCTAATATTATCTTCGGGTTTTATAAGCGATTTTGAAATTTTAATTTCGTTTACAATAATTCCATTTGTGCTTCCAATATCTTGAAGATAAAATTCGCCGCCTTCGTTTGTTAAAATTGCATGATGATTTGAAATAGTCAAATCGCCTATTACAATATCATTATCGTTGTGTCTTCCAATTCTAATAATTAATTTTTTAATTTCAAAATTATTTGTTTCACCTCTAAATTTAATTATCATTTTAGGAAAATGTTTTTCATTTCCAATTGGTGTAATGTGTTTTACATCAGTTATTTGATGATAATTTGAGCTGTATTGTTTGTTTATAATTGATTTTTTTAATTCGAATAAACTTTCTGATATTTTCTTTTTTGAAAAATATAAATGGAAAATAAAAAATGAAAAAATAACTGAGGAAATTGTAAAGAAAATAATTAATGGTAGATTATTTTTAAAAAATCCAATATATTCTGGTTGAATAAAATTACACTCAACAGTTTTATCTTCATAATTTATTATAAATTTATTTATTTTTTTATTCTGCTTGGTGTAAAATTTCACTAAATACTTATTAGAATATAAATATCCATTATTGTTTATATTAATTGAATTTTCATAAGCTGATTTTAGTTTTTGAATACTGCAATCGGGATTTTGAATAATAATATCTTCAGATTTTAATTTTTCCTGTTTTTTTTCGCAAACTACAAATTTTAAATTTATTTTACATTCTGCCGCTTTTCTTTTTAGATTTTCTAAATTAATAGAGTTTGAATCAAAATTTTTTACAATCACAGTCAAAAATTTATTATCTGTAAGCTTTTTTTTTGAGTTGAAAAAATCTAAACTTTTTTCAATAGAACAATCTAAATCAGAATTATTGTTTGTTAAATTTAATAATTCGAAATGATGATATAAATTGTCGGAAAAACTATTAAAATCATCAGTAAATTCAAAACTTAATGGCATAATGCATTCGTAATCATCTTGTTTACTTGAAGTTACGATTACATTAGCATAATCATTTTCGTTAAAATTTTTTATCGAATTTGAAATTATATTTGATATTTCTTTTAATGATTTTTGATTTTGATAAAATCTGTTATCTAATAAAAAAAGAACAGTTTTGCCTTCCTTTTCACAAGAAATTGAATCAATATTAAAATTAATAGCTTGGCTGTTTTCTAATATTTTAAAATTTCCGGAAATGTGATTTTCTGTGCTTTTAATTTCAATTTTTGCTTTAATAAGCGGAAATTCGCTTTCGTCGATATCTAATACATTAATTTCTTGAGCATTAATAAAAGTAGAATTAATAAGAACAATTAAAAAAATATAAAATATATGTTTCATGTGCTTATATTTTAATTGTTTTTTTGTACATGAATGTTTCAAATGTTTTTTTATTAAAGATATTGCAACATATTTATTACAAAAATAAATTATTACAGATATTTACCATAATAATTTAGTCTAATATTATAAATTACTTTAATAATATTTATTTTAAAACCAAATTCGTAATAATTTTATAAATTAGTAGGCTTAATAATTAAATTTTAAAAGAATAAATAATTTAAGGAAAAATTATTTTATTAGCGCTTTAAAAATTAATAAATGGATTTGACTAACGAGCAATTAATGGAGGAAAATAAAAATCTTCGTTTAAAAATTAATGATTTTGAAAAACAAAAAATTGTTTTAGAATCTCTTTTTTATGAAAATTCATCAATAATGTTGATGATTAATCCTGAAACAGGAAAAATTGTAGAAACAAATCAAGCTGCTTGCAATTATTATGGATATTCATATAATCAATTGATTTCCATGAATATAAATGAAATAAATACTGCTACAAAAGAAGAAATTTATGAACAAATGCAAAAAGCTAAAAAGGATGAGAGTAAAAATTTCTTTTTTAAACACAAATTAGCTAATAACGAAATAAGAGACGTTGAGATTTATAGCGGAAAAGTAAATTATAAAGGACAAATGATGCTTTATTCTATAATTCATGACATTTCGGAAAGAAAAAAAGCTGAGCAAATAAATAAAGAAATTGAAGAAAAATTTTCGAAAGCATTTCAAAACAGCCCGGTTCCTTTGGAAATAATTGAATTAGAAACAATTAAGTATTTTGATGTAAACAATGAATTTTTAAACCACTGGGGATATACTCGCGATGAAGTAATTGGAAAAACGCCTGCCGATTTGAATTTTGTTGAAAAAGAACAAATGAAATTATTGGTTGAAAGAATTAAAAAGGAAAGAAGTTTAAAAAATCTTGAACTTGTTTTTAAAACAAAAAGTGGCGAAGAAAGAAATATTTTAAGATCTGCTGTAATAATTAATATTGGAGGAAATGAATTTCTATATTCTACAAGCATCGATATTACAGAACAGAAAAAAGTTGAAAAGGCGCTTAAGCTTCAAAATCAGCAACTTTCAGATATAAATACAAAATTGGACGAAAGCGAGAAAAAATTTCATTTACTTGCCGACACAACTCCTGCTGCAATAATGATGTATCAAGATAATAAATGGTTATATGCAAATAAAGCTGCTTCTGAAATTACCGGATATTCTAATAATGAATTACTGGAAATGAATTTTTGGGATATTGTACATCCTGATTTTAAGGAATATGTGAAAAAAAGAGGCGAAGAAAGACAAGAAGGAAAATCGACAATTAAAAGATACGAATTTAAAATTATCTGTAAATCCGGTGAAGAAAAATGGGTTGATCTTTCAGGAACTTCAACTATTTTTAATAATAAACCTGCCGGAATAATTTCGGTTTTTGATATCACAAAACAAAAAATTGCAGAAGATAACTTAAAAAGGCAAAATTATGAATATGAAGCTCTTAACGAAGAATATAAAGTACAAAATGAAGAGTTAATTTTGGCTAAAGAAAAGGCCGAAGAAAGCAATAAATTAAAAACAGAGTTTTTGCATAACATGTCGCACGAAATTCGTACACCAATGAACGGAATTCTTGGCTTTGCCGATTTATTAAATAAAGATGATTTATCTGAAAATAAAAGAAAATATTATATCAATATTATAAAAAATAGTGGCGAACAGCTTTTAAGAGTTATTGACGATATTTTGGAGATTTCAAGATTAGAAACTAAGCAAATTAAACTTATTGAAGAAAAAATTAGTATTAATGATTTGATTTTAGAACTTTTTTCAATTTTTGACATTAAAGCAAAAGAGAATAAAGTTCCTTTATATGTAAAAAAAACTCTTACTGATAAAAAAAGTTATATTTATACCGACAAAGCTAAACTAATTAAAATATTATCAAACCTAATTGAAAACGCTATTAAATTTACCGAAAATGGATTTATTGAAATTGGTTATGATTTAATTGATGATGTTATTCAGATTTACGTTAAAGATACAGGAGTTGGTATTAATAAAGATAAATTTGACCTTATTTTTGAACGATTTTCTCAGGAAAATATTGAATTATCGAGTAAAGTTGGCGGATTGGGACTTGGTTTGTCAATAGCCAAAGAAAATGCCGAACTTTTGGGTGGTAAAATAAGTTTGATTTCGAAAAAAGGAGAAGGAACTACTTTTTTTATTTCAATTCCGTATAAACCTGCAAATATTACAGACTTAAATATTAATATTTCGGATAATTTAGAATTTAACAAACAATATATTGTGTTAATTGTTGAAGATGAGGAAGTTAACTGTTTGTATATTGAAACGCTTTTAGAAAATATAAACCCCAATATAAAAACAATTCATGCAATAAATGGCGAAGAAGCAGTTGAAATATGTAAAATTAATAATGAAATAGATATTGTTTTAATGGATATTAAAATGCCGAAAATGAACGGATACCAGGCAACCAAATTAATAAAAGAATTTAAACCTGATTTACCTATAATTGCTCAAACTGCATATTCTACTTCCGAAGATAAAGCACATGCTTTTTCTGTAGGTTTTGATGAATTTATTACTAAACCAATTAGCGAAGAGAGTTTGAAGAAAATTTTGGATTTATTTTTGAAATAATAATATCTTTTTGGAAACAAAACTACTTGTATTATGCCGATGTAGAACCAAAGCTGATACAAGAAACTAAATGAATTGTATCGGCAAATTTGATTTACAATCGGTAAAACTATTTTTTAATTCTTATATTTTTAGATAAAACGCCAAATCTTTTAAGTCCTAATTTTTCTTTTTTATATTCATTAAGTAGCTCATTTGCACGATTATACGCTTTGTGTTTTATGTAGTGTTTTATTGCTTTATTGTAAACTTTTATTTTTATTTTTCCGTTTATCTGAGTAAAAATATTTTCATCATATACAGATTTAAAATCGATAATTTGATTTTTGTGTTTTTCTTTTAAACCAATTATTGTTAAAAATTCCCAATTTTTATACCAAGCCGGAATTTTTACATTTTCCGATTTCAAATGCAAACCTAATTTGTAAATATTTTCCGTCAATTTTTTTGAATTTAATTTACAGCTAAGTTCTAAAGCCAAAATTATTCTGTCCGAATATAAATCCGGTAATTTATTTTTTTCTGTTTTGTTAAAATATTCTTCTGCCAAATTTTTATCTAAATTCGATGAAAATGCTCTTTCAAAAAAGCATTCTTTTTCTTTAATCGAAATACTATCGTTTGGAAATAAACATCGTTGTAAAACACTGTAATAAAATGCCAAATCGTATTCTTCTGCTAAATAATAACTTTTAGATAATTCGCTAAAAAACAATGAATTAAACGAATTTTTTGATTCTTTTATAAAAATTTGCGAAGAATATTCAGCGCTTTTTAAATTATCAATTATTAAATCTTTTCTGTTTTGCGAGTTTATTAATTTAAGATAAGAATACTCTGTTTTTGCAGAAAATTGAGCAAATATTGAATTTGATATTATAATAAAAAATAAAACTGCTGTAAATCGAGATATTTTCATTGAAAAAATGTTTTTTTAAATTAAATCAAGCAAACTAATTATTTAAATTTAAAACGTGTAACTAACAGAAAAAGAAGGACTTATTTGATACGAATTATAAGTTTGAGCCTGATTTTCCATATTAAATTTAATTCCGTATCTGTAGCGAATAAGTTCTTGTTTTTTTTCTAATCTTGCTTTTCCGTGTATCCAATCAAACAAATATGTAGAAAAAATAAGGCTTATCGATGAAATTAAAATTATTTTGTCGGCATTATAGCTTTTATCACTTGTAAAAATATCAGAAATATATTTATCTTCTGATTTCATTCTAAAATAATTTGCCGCAATTCCTGAAAAACCTAACATTCTGGCAGACAATAACATATAGCCCGTTCTATTATCTTTTGCTTTAAAATGAATATATCCCGGAACAATTGCTGCATAAGCCATATCCATCATTCTAATATCTCTCGCAAGTATTTGATAATCATCAAACAAGGTATTTTCATACATTTTAGGAATTTTTATATTATCATCTTTTAATTTATGATAAATATCAAAATCCTGCGAAAAAGAATTTAATCCTAAAAATAGAAAAAACAGTAAAAATGTATTTTTAAAATTATTCATATTTAAATAATCTAAGTGTGTTTAAAATCTTAAATTTAATAATTATTTCAAAATTTATATAATTTATCTTTATAAAAAATTTGAGTTTTATTTCCTGTTGTAGATATAATTATGATATCGTAAGCTAAGTCAAAACTTTTTACATTATCATAAGTAATGGTTTTTAATTCGCCTTTAATAAAAGCATTTAATTTTCCGTTTAAATCTTTATATGCAAAAGTTGATTCTTGCATTTTGTAGTTATTTGGTATATAATCACATACATCATATATTTTGTTTTGGTAAAAAATTTTCAAATAACTTTCATCATAAAATAAAAGCATATTATCTTTTACTTTAAACATTGAAGGTTCAAAACTCGAAACCGAAATAATTTCGTCGTTCCAAAAAACTTTAAACTCGCCTAAATTATCTAAATAAGCAATAAAATTATTTCCAACATCATATAGTTTTGGTCTAAAGTATTCTAAATCAGTAATTTTATTGTTGTAATATGAATGAAAAGAGTTCATTGCAATATCAATATAAGCAAGAATATTCTGGCCGGGTTTAAAATTTATTAGTCCGTTTATTTGTACAATTTTTTTTATTTCGCCATTCAAAAAAAGCTTTAAATGTTTCGAATTATCGTTGTAATAAGCAAAAGTATTATTTCCGGTTTTGTAATATTTTACTGATTTTCCAACATACGAATCTTCAATATCCCAAACTTTTCCTTCGTAATAAACATGAAAAGATTTTGTGTTTTGATTATAAAATGAAATAATATTATCAGTTACCGAAAATAATTTTGCATTTCCTGATAAAAGTGTAACATCGCCATTATCAAATACATATAATTGATTGTAGATTTGGTAAACAATTAAATTTTTACTTGCAAAATAGTCAAAAGAAAAAGTTTCTGCCAAAGTTTTTACTCTTCCGTTAAAATAAACTTTTAACTCAGAAGTGCTTGAAACATAGGCAATTGCATTTCCGCCAATTTTATATGATTTTACCGGTAAATTTTCAATACTTTTTGTTTCTCCTTTATCAAAAACAGTAAAATGATTTTGATAATCGTTAAAAGCCGCCAAATCTTGCGAAATGATTTTGTAATTTGAAAAAACAGCTAAAAAAATTGCGATAACTAATTTTTGCATAAAAATATTTATTTAAAATTAATTCAAAAGTAATAAAATCAAAGATTAATTTCTGATATAAACAAACAAAGCTTTCATGCATAGTTATATATTTTATATTTTTGTTGAAATTAAAACTCAAACAAATGATTTCGAAAGAACAAATTGAAGAATTGGTTGGACGACAGAAGGCGTTAAGGAGGCATCTTTGACATTGATGCCAAACTAGTAGAAATTGAAAACGAAGAAGAAAAAACTCACGCGCCCGATTTTTGGGATAATCCGAAAAAAGCGGAAGAACAGCTCAAAAAAGTTAACGATATTAAAATCTGGACAAAAGCTTATCAGCAAATAGCATCTGCAATTGAAGATTTAGATATTCTTATCGATTTTTTTGAAGAAGGCGAAGCAAAAGAGCAAGATGTTGAAAATCAGTACA
This sequence comes from Bacteroidales bacterium, assembly GCA_016937695.1. Classification (GTDB taxonomy): domain Bacteria; phylum Bacteroidota; class Bacteroidia; order Bacteroidales; family NBLH01; genus NBLH01. Next base: position 3,814 of record JAFGWC010000024.1, on the reverse strand, counting down.
ATAAAGCACTTTATTTAATCGAAGATTTAGAATCTAGAAATATGCTTCGAAATGAAGAAGATAAATTAGGAGCTGTATTGAAAATTAATTCAGGAGCAGGCGGTACCGAAAGTCTTGATTGGACTGCAATGCTCATGCGAATGTATATACGTTGGGGCGAACAAAATAACTATTCAGTTAAAGAAGTTTACAAACTAGATGGCGAAGTGGCAGGAGTAAGCACAGTAACTTTAGAGTTTGAAGGCGATTTTGCTTATGGAATGTTAAAAAGTGAAAATGGAGTTCATCGTTTGGTTCGTTTATCACCTTTCGATTCTGCAAATAAACGCCACACTACATTTGCCTCGGTTTATGTTGCACCGATAGTTGACGATTCTATTGAAATTAATATAAATCCGGCAGATATTAAATGGGAAACTTTTCGCTCTGGCGGAGCCGGTGGACAAAATGTTAACAAAGTAGAAACCGGAGTTCGGGTTAGGCACGAGCCTTCAGGAATAGTTGTTGAAAATACCGAAACTCGTTCGCAGCTAAAAAATAAGGAAAATGCAATGCGTATTTTAAAATCTCATCTTTACGAAGAAGAATTAAGAAAAAAAAGAGACGAGCAAGCCAAAATTGAAGGAAATAAGAAAAAAATAGAATGGGGTTCACAAATTCGCTCATACGTAATGCATCCTTATAAAATGGTTAAAGACAATAGAACATCATACGAAACATCTAATGTACAGGCAGTTATGGATGGTGATATAAATGCATTTATAAAAGCATATTTAATGCAATTTGGTGGCGAATAATTTTATTTATGCAATTTTTGAAAAGAATCTGATGCTTTGCATTTTTGCAACCAAAAACATATAAAAATGGAACTTGATTATATTGGAAATATAAATGAATACGGCGACAGTGTTGTGCGATTATATAATTTTAAAAAATCTCAAGCTATTAAGTTTAGACAATTAATTAAGCAGACAATTCTTAAAAAAAATAAGCCGCTCGACCTTAATACTGTTCCATTTATTGAAGCTCGTAATTGTAATTTAGTACTTCGTATTTCACCTACTGATGAAGGAATTATCACAACAGATAATAAAACTTTTTTTTGCGATTTAACACATAATGCTTACGAGAAAATGCTTACTCTTATAAATCCATTTTGTGAAAAAGAGACGAAAGCTTATCAATATTTATATGATGTAGACTCTCTTATTGATCTTATATTTTCGCCAAGTGGAAGTTGGGAAACAGAAGAAGATTAATAAATTAATCCAAAAAAAAATGTTGTTTGCTTGTTTGTCAGGTTATTATTATCTTCACTTTATAAACATCAAACTTTTAATTACAATTAATGTAAAGTTATAAGTAAACTAAAAAAAATGGAACTAAAACCAAAAATCGGAATAGATAACTTGAAATTCGGAATGTCTAGAAAAGAAATTATTGCTATTTTAGGCGAACCAGATAGAACTCTGACAAACGAAGATGACAATAATGAAGTTATGTTGGAATGGAATGAAAAAAAATTGAGATTATCTTTTTTTAAAGACGAAAAAGACAGATTTGGATATATAAGAACAAAAAATACAAGTCTTAATTACAATGGACATGAAATATTTGACAAAAAAATTGAAATTGTAAAGGATGAAATCTTCGGTAATTTAATTAACGATTGGGAAGTTGAAGATTACGGTTTTTTTGAAACACACACATGTGAAAAATATTGGTTGACATTGTATGTAGAATACGGAATAGTTATCGATTTTGAAATTGGTGTTCCATTTAAAAACGATTCTGATTATGACTGGCCAAAATAAAACACTTAAAAAAAATCTAATCTGTAAAATGTAAGCCATTCTAATTTATACAAATACCACTTAATTATTCGTTCATAATTCATTATCTTTAAGTAAATTTATTTAAAACATGAATTATGAAACGATTTATTTTATTTTTCCTGATTTCTATGTTTGCAAGCCAAATAAACGCACAGTTAAATTATAAATTAACTGTTGTTGATAATCATCAAAATCCGCTTGTTGGAATGCAAGTATATGTAAATGAGATTGATACTAAAGAAAAAATACAAATAAAAACCGACCAAAACGGTGAGATTAGCATTGAACTGAAAACAGGAAAAAACTGGCTTCTTACTGTTGGTAAAATGTATAATTATAAAACTCTTATTGTTCCGGAAAATGGATACAGCAAAATTAAAGAGTTTCTAACTTACGATATTGAAAACTGGGAAATACAAAATAGACCTCCGCCAGACAGATCGAATATTAAATTTGAATATGTAAAACAAAATGTGTTTAATTCTACCCAACCAACAAGTAGTCAGTCTGTTGTGCATTTAATTGCAAAACGTGCAAATCACAAACCTCTCTCAAATTTCCCGATAAATTTAACTTGTATCAAAACAAAAACAATTTTTGTTACAAAAACCGACGATCAAGGAATTGCCAGATTTCTTGTGCCATTTAATCAAGAATATGAAATTGATATTGATGGAATAGAAAACTTTAAACATTTAAAGTTTTTGATAAAAGAGCCTGCCAGAGAGCGTTTAGGATTTATTTACGAACCTACAGATATTGACGAACTTGTTGAAAATGATACTGTTACACAAAATTTGAAAAATCTGAAAACAGGAACTACTGCAAGAATTTTCTATAAAGTTATTGTTAAAGATAATTCAGGAAATTTACTTTCAAACGAAAATGTTTTTTTGAATTTAATTAAATCAAACAAAGTTTATAAAGCAAAAACAAATACAGATGGTCAAGCAATTTTTTTATTGCCAAAAAACAATAAATATCTGATAAATCTTGATTTTCAAAGAGATATAAATGTAATAAATACAAAAAATTATCAAGGAATTGGAAATGGCGAAATTAGAATTACTTACAAACCTGATCCAAAACTTCAAAATCCGGAAAAATATATTCCAACATTAGAAACATTGCTGGTTAGCGAGTTTAATAATTTTCTTGAAAAACAATATCAAAAACCCGAAAAAGGAAAGCCGCTTAGAATGATTATTGAATGGGGAAATGATTTTATTAACGGAAAATCTAAAGAAGCAGTTTTAAACATTGGATTTACTGCCGATAACGACGAAAGTAATAAATACGGTCCACCAATTAATATATCTTTTGTTGTTGATAAAAGTGGCTCAATGGCTGGTTATGAGAGACTTGAAGAGTTGAAAAAATCCTTAATTAATTTTATTTCATCATTACGAGAAAATGATATTGCATCACTAGTTTGTTTTGATAACGAGCCGCAATTAGTTATAGAATCTGGAAAAATTGCAGGAAGAAAAAATTATTTTATTGATATGATAAATATGCTTGAAGCTAATGGTTATACAAACATTTATAAAGCAATGATACTTGGCTACGATGAGGTTTTAAAAAATATGATGCCAAAAGGAACAAACAGAGTTGTTTTATTAACAGATGGTTATGGCGAAACTGAAGTAGGAGTTATTGTTGCAAAATCTAAAGAATATAATAAAAAAGGCGTTCAACTTTCAGCAATTGGAGTCGGACAGGATTATAATCAGGCTTTATTAATGCAATTGGCATCAGATGGAAGTGGAGTTTTTCAACATATCGGCGATGCATATAATCTACAGAAAAGTTTTAAAAACGAAATTTCATCTTTGTTATATCCTGTTGCTAAGGATGTTAGTCTTGAAATTATTTATAATAATAAAATTGTTTTTAAAAACTTATATGGCTTCCAATTTTCTAAACTGGAAAATAATAAAGTAAAAATGAAATTAGATAATATTTATCCGGGTTTAAAT
>JAFGWC010000023.1 GCA_016937695.1 Bacteroidales bacterium | reverse complement strand
TTTTTTTTTCTAATGGCTGATAAGAAACATAAAATTCTTGTTGTTGATGACGAACCTTCTAATATTGAAATAATTATTCAAAGTTTTTTAGATTCAGATTTTCATATGCTTGCTGCTACAAATGGCGAAATGGCTTGCATGCTGGCAAAAACCAATCATCCGGACTTAATTATTCTCGACTGGCACATGCCTGGAATGTCGGGGCTTGATGTTATAAAAGAATTGAAAAGTAAAAAAAGCACGGAAAATATTGTCATAATAATGGCAACTGCAATTCACACAAGCTCCGAAAACTTAAAACAAGCGCTTGAAGAAGGAGCCTTTGATTTTCTGCGAAAACCTTTTGATAAAATAGAACTTGAAGCAAGAGTAAAATCTGCAATTAGCTTTATAGAGTCTCAAAATAAAATTCAAGAGCATCAAAAAAATATATTTGTTCAAAAAGAACTAATGTTAAAAGAAGAATTGGAAAGTAAAAAAAGAGAATTAGTTTCAGGTGCATTATTGATAATAAGACAAAATGAAATGAATCTGCAGCTCATAGGTGATATGATAAAATTACTTCCTGATACAAGTATGAAAATTAATAAAAAAATTAGAGATTTAATAAATAAATACAAAATTCAATCTGCTGATAATAATTGGAACGAATTTGAAACCAGATTTGAGCAAGTACACATCGAATTTTACGATAAATTAAGAAAACAATACCAAAATCTTACTCCAAACGAAATAAAACTTTCCGCTTTTTTACGTTTGAATATGACCACTAGTGAAATTTCGTCAGTTACTTTTCAAAGCATCGAAAGCGTTAGAAAAGCGAAATCTCGTTTAAGAAAAAAAATGAATCAAGAAAACGATAATGATTTAAAAAATTTACTTGCCGAATTATAATCTAATTGTCCTCAAATACATGTTTCTCGGCAATTAAATATTTATTTGTCGAAGATAATGTATTTTACAATCAACACCTTATTAAAAAATAAAACTCAATAGTTCCGATTATTTTTTTTGTCTTGTAATTGCTTGAAATTTAGCGATTAAAGAAAAGATGTCTCGTTTTTGTCCAATTTCTGTCATATTATAGTCCGCTTTATTCCTTTAAATATAAAACTGCTATTGCTAGATTTGTTTACAAATAAAAGTACAATAAAATAAAGCCTTATAAAAGATTTTGCAGTTTGCTTTGAACAAGAGAACTAGTTTATAAATGTTAAGATAGAATAATAAATATTAAAATGATTTAAAGAGTCTTTTGAAAAGCAATTTATAATAAACTGATGAAATCAACAAAGAAAGAAAATGATAAAGAATACGAAGAATTTATTAAGGATATTGATGAATTTATAAAACAAAAGGAATTATTATTAAATGCTATGAAAAAACTTATTTCGGAGTTAGAAAAGGAAGCCAAAGAAAATGATAAAGAAAAAAAGTAATTGTTCTTTTAGTAAACTAAATATTAATTAGGTTATATTTTACAAAAATGGGTGAATGCCGAAAACCATTAAAGAGTAGGCAGTAATTTTAAATAATTAAACAATGAATCAAATCTACTTAACTAGATTAAAGCTAGGTATATTAATGCTTTTTACAAGTATTAGTATGATGGCTCAGATTACAATTCTTCCAACTAATGTTACCACCCTGGCCGGATCTGCCTGGGGTTATGCTGACGGTACAGGAACTGGGGCACAGTTTTATTCGCCCGTAACAATGGCTTATGATAACGCTGGAAATATCTATGTAGCTGATGCCAGTAACAGTCGCATCAGAAAAATAGTAATTTCTACTGGTGAAGTGACTACTTTTGCAGGTTCAAGCCAGGGGTATGCTGATGGAACTGGAACTGCTGCACAATTTTGGTATCCATCCAGTATTGTTTACGACGGAGCAGGAAATTTATATGTAGGCGATCTTGGAAATTGGAGAATTAGAAAAATAGTAATTGCGACAGCTGAAGTTACAACCATAGCTGGTGATGGGACCAGGGGAGGTACCAATGGTACTCTTTTAGGTTCCTCGTTCGATAATACATACCTTGCCTGGGGTGGTAGTGATATTTTATACGTTGCCGATCATTCTCGACATACTGTTCGTAAAATAGATATTACCAACAATACTGTTACAGCAATAGCAGGGAGTGATGATGTCGCTGGGGATGTAGATGGAATAGGTTCAGCTGCCAGGTTCCAGTCACCTTCGGGGATAGCTTATATAAATGGTGATTTGTATATTGGGGATTCTTACAATCGAAAAATCAAACAAATTAATTTAACAACCAATGCAGTAACTACAGTTGCCGGTAGCATCGATGGAAATGCAGATGGCACTGGTACAGCTGCCGAATTTGGTTATATTTCTCACTTACAGTTTGATGGTTTTAATAGCATATACATCACCACTAGAGAAACAGGTCAAAATAGAGTTCGCAGAATGGATTTGACCACAACCGATGTTACTACTTTAGCCGGTAGTACAGATGGACAAGTAAATGGTGTGGGTACAAATGCGCAATTTGCCGGTCCTGGCGGTATGTGTCTTGATGAAAACGGAAATCTTTACTTGACCGATATTGGAACTCTCCACCTTATCAAAAAAGTAGAAAAAGTATCACACACGTTTAGTACAACAGAGGGAACTCCTTCCGATGCGCAGACTTTTACTGTTTTGACTACAGGTTTATCAGGCAACTTGCAAATACAGGCCCTTAGCGGTTATGAATATTCTACCGATGATATTACTTATAGCTCATCTTTATCACTTACACCTGCAGATCCTGCTGAAACCGTAATTTATGTACGCTTAAGTGGTGAAGCAGCCGGAACATTTAACGGTAATGTTGTCTGTACTGATGGTTCTACATCTGCTACAGTTGCCGTTGAGGGTGAGGTAACAGGAACTGGAACTGCACCCATTTTATCAGGATGTAATTTTGGTGGCGATGAAACTACAACAATATTTACTGGAACCATTGACGATAATGGAGGAAGTACCATAACTGCCTGTGGCTTTATTTGGGGAACGACAGACGTTGTAGCAGACTTGATTTCAGGTGTAGGAACAACAAGCACAGATGTACCTGCCGATGCTATCGTGCAAACAGGCGATTTCTCAGCTACCTTAAATACAGATGATTTGCCTGCCAACTATTCCTTTATACCTTATGCCACAAATGCTAATGGAACAACCTATGGCGATGCTGCCTGCAGTCAGATAATACCAGATTTGAGCTGTAACTACTCCAACTTAACATCTACTTCGGTTACCCTCGAAGGGGCAGTTATCGACGACATGGGACTCGTATTTGTAAGCTATGGCTTTTTTTATACGGATGATATGATGTCACCAACTCCAACAATTGTAGCTGCTACCTCAGGGGATGCCAGTGGATTTTCGGTTGACATAACCGGGCTTATACCAGGTACCACCTATTTCTTTATGCCTTTTGGTGAAGACAGTGAAGGTCATCAGGCAGGAGATATGGATATTTGCCAATTTACTACACCAGTTGAGGCTACAGGAACTGCCATTATTAATGGCTGTAATTTTGGTGGCGATGAAACCACCACCACTTTTATTGGCTCAATTTTAACCAATGGCGGAAACACCATTACTGAATGTGGCTTCTACTATGGCACCGACGACAATGCCGCCGGACTGATTGCCAACGGAACTAAATTAGTTTCCATCACCACCGTACAGGAAGGAGAGTTTTCTGCCGACATTGCTACCGCAAGCTTACCAATGAATTATTATTTTGTGCCTTATGCCATTAATGGAGATGGCCTTAGCTATGGCGAAATGCCTTGTAGCTCAGAAACCATTGTGCCTGAATTTAGTTGTAACTCAACCAACCTTACTTCCACATCGGTGACCCTCGAAGGGGCAGTTATCAAAGACATGGGACTCGTATTTGTTAGCTATGGATTTTGGTATGGGTCTGATCCTGAATCAGAACCAATTACTGTTGCTGCTACTGCAGGCGATGCCAGTGGTTTTTCGGTTGATATAACCGGCCTTACACCAGGTACTACTTATTTCTTTATGCCTTATGGTGAAGACAGTGAGGGCCACCAGGCAGGAGGAATGGATTTCTGCCAGTTTACTACACCAGTTGAGGCTACAGGAACAGCCATTATTAATGGTTGTAATTTTGGAGGCGATGAAACTACCACCATCTTTATTGGCTCAATTTTAACCAATGGTGGAAGCACCATTACCGAATGCGGATTCTACTGGGGAACAGACGACAATGCCGCCGGACTGATTGCTAATGGAACTAAGTTAGTTTCCATCACCACCGTGCAGGAAGGTGAATTTTCTGCCGACATTGCTACCGCTGATTTACCAATGAACTATTATTTTGTGCCTTATGCTATTAATGGTGATGGTCTTAGCTATGGCGAAATGCCTTGTAGCTCTGAAACCATTGTGCCGGAATTTAGTTGTAATTCAACGAATCTGACTTCAACCTCTGTTACACTTGAAGGGGCAGTTATCGACGATATGGGATTGGAATTTGTTAATTATGGATTTTGGTATGGTTCTAATATGGAATCAGAGCCTGCTACAGTTGCTGCAACCTCAGGTGATGCTACCGGTTTTACTGTTAATCTTACAGGTTTAACTCCGGGAACTACATATTTCTTTATGCCTTTTGGTGTGGACAATGAAGGACACCAAGCAGCAGGAATGGACTTCTGCCAGTTTACAACTTTAACTATTAACAGTCTTAAAATCCCAAATGTTTTCACGCCAAATGGTGATAATATTAATGATATGTTTGTGATTGAAGGCATTGAAGCATATCCTAATAATACAATGTTGATTTTAAACAGATGGGGTAATAAAGTTTATGAATCTAAATCCTATAAAAACGAATGGGATGGAAGAAATAGTTATGGTGTTTCTGTAAGTAAAGATGATATTTTACCGGAAGGATTATATTACTATATTCTTGATTTGGGTGATGGCTCAGAAATTAGAAAAGGTTCAATTTACCTGAAAAAGCAGTAAAGTAAAAAAGAAGAGGTTGTCCTGAAAAGTATTCACTTATTGTAACAACTATGTAGGCAGCCTCTTTTAATACTTTAATAATATAAATTCAACAAAGAATAAGGATGAAAAAAAACATTTTTGCATAAAAAATGGATGTTTCAATCACTTGTCTAATCGAATAATTTAAAATAAAAAACAAATGAAAATAGTATTTTTTATATTAGCAATTCTGGCGTCCACAATGGCTTTTGCACAACAAGATGCAATGTTTACACACTATATGTACAATACAATTGCTGTAAATCCGGCATATGCCGGCAGCAGAGACGCCTTAACGGTAACAGCTTTGCATCGTAGTCAATGGGTAGGATTTGAAGATTCACCTATTACTCAGACTTTAAGTATTCATTCACCTGTTATAGCAGGTTTAGGCCTTGGTTTGTCAGTAGTTAATGATGATTTGGGTCCTTTAAATAACAGATCTTATTATCTTGATGTATCATATAGAATTAAATTCGAAAAGTCTTATCTTTCGTTTGGCCTGAAAGGTGGCGTTAATACATTTAACTTGGATATAGCAAGTCTGGAGTCGCAGACGCCTAATGATCCTTTATTAACAGGTAATTCAGAAAAAGATATAAACCCGAACTTTGGTGCTGGTGTATACTATTACACTGATAAATATTATTTAGGACTTTCAGCGCCTAAGTTGCTTGAGAATTCATCAAATACAGATGCTTCAATTGATGCAAAAAGGCATTACTTTTTCATTGCAGGTGCATATTTTGAACTAAATAATAATATTAAGTTTAAACCTACTGCTTTTGTTAAAGTTGTACCATCTGCTCCAATTGAATTAGATGTTACTGCAAGCTTTGTCTTTTTTGACGTATTTGGTATTGGCGCTATGTATCGTACCGGTGATGCGGTTGGTGTACTTGCCAGCTTTGATTTAACAAAACAACTAACTATTGGTTATTCATTTGATTGGTCTATGGTAAATAAAACAGGAGAATATAACAAAGGTAGTCACGAATTGATGTTACGTTATGATTTCTTATTTGTTTCACCTAAGAAAATTAAGTCGCCTCGTAATTTTTAATTCATAAAAAATTAATAACAATGGATATTATAAATATAAAAAAAATTACCCTAACGGTTTTAATACTTGGATTTGCCTTTATGGGTTTTTCGCAATCAATTAAAGAAAAACAAGGAGAAAAATACTATGCGTTATATGATTATTATAGTGCTATAAAAAAATACGAACCTCTAGCAAACAAGAGTAAAGAGATTAAGTCGGAACTTGCTGTAAGTTACTTTAGAACAGGCCAGTATGATAAATCTGAACAATATTATCAGGAATTAGTCGCAGAAGATAAAAACCCTGATGTTATTTATGATTATGTTAAAGTGCTGCTAATAAATCAAAAATATGATGAAGCAGAGAAATGGATGAAAGAGTTCCAAAAACTTGCCCCAAATGATAACAGAGCAGTCCTTTTTGCATCAAATCAAGGATTTTATCAGGAACTTTCAAAAAATCAGAATTATTTTGCTGTGAAAAAACTTGATTTTAATTCGGATGTACAGGAATTTGCAACAAGTTTTTATAAAGATAAAATCGTATTTTCATCTACTAAAAAGGAAAATGAGTTATTCAAACGTCGTTGGTCATGGAATCATTTACCATATTTAGATTTATATGTTGCAGATTATGACAGCGCAAGCATGGAACTAAAAAACATTGAAAAATTTAAATTCAATAAAAAGTATCATGAAGGTACTGCTGCTTTCAATAAATCAGGCGATTTTATGATTGTAACAACCAATAACTATAAAGATAAAAGTTCTGATAGAGAAGTTTTATTAGGAATGTTCTATTCTAATTTTAATGATGGAAGTTGGGAAAGCCTTAAGCCTATGCCTTTTAATAACAAAGATTATTCTGTAGGTCATCCTAGTTTAACTGCTGATGGAAATACTTTATATTTTTCATCAGATATGCCTGGAGGAATTGGTGGTGTTGACATTTATGTTTCAACTAAAAACAGTGATGGAACATGGTCTGAATCTAAAAATTTGGGTGTAGAAGTCAATACTCCAGGGAATGAAATGTTCCCTTTTATACATCAAGACGGTTATTTGTTTTATTCTTCTGACGGACGTCCTGGACTTGGAGGCTTAGATGTATTTGTAACTAAAATAGTTGATGGTAAACCTAGCGAAATTCAAAACTTAAAGGCACCTATAAATTCGAATTTTGATGATTTTGCTTTTATTTTAACCGAAGATATGAAACGCGGATATTTTTCATCAGACAGAATATCAGGTAAAGGTTATGATGATATATACGGATTTGATATGATTAATCCATTCTTTGCAACAAAACTCGTAACAGGTATTACTGTTAATAAAAAAGATGGAAGTATTATTAGTGGTGTTGAAGTAACTCTTTATGATAATGAAAATAAAGTAATTGAAAAATTAACCACTGCCGATAATGGAGTTTACAATTTTAATATTGAGCAAGATAAGTTATATGTTTTAGTAGGTGAAAAAGATAAATATACAGTTGCAACTCAACCCGTAGATGCTTCTATTCCCGATCCTGTAATTAAAACAAATTTATTATTAGAAAAGTTTCCTGATTTTAAATTGCATTTTCTTGTTCTTGACAATGATACAAAGAAACCTATTCCGGGAGCAATTGCAAAGTACATTAATAAAGATGATAAAAACGATGTAATTAGTTTTACAGCTGATAATAACGGTGAATATTTCAAAGATCTTACAGAGGTTAAACTTAATACTGTATTAAAATACGATATGAGTATCTCTAAAGATAAATATGTAGCAGTGGCAAAAGACGCAAGCATTGCTTTATCTCATGAAGGACAGATTGACGTGATAGAAGAATTAACAAAGCTTAAAGTAGGTGTTGATTTAGGAGTAGTTTTAAACCTTAATCCAATATATTACGACTTTAATAAGTTTGATATCAGACCTGATGCAGCTTTAGAATTAGATAAGATTGTTAAAGCCATGAATGAAAATCCAACTTTAAGTTTAGAACTTGGCTCTCATTCAGATTCACGTGGTTCTGCAAAATATAACGCATCTCTTTCAAGTAAAAGAGCTAACTCTGCCGTAAAATACATACAGGAAAGAATTAAAGATCCAAAAAGAATTTATGGTAAAGGTTATGGTGAAAGCACACCTTTAAAAATAACAAAAGATTTTAATGTTAAGCATCAGGAAGTACCTGTTGGAATAACTTTAAACGATAATTATATTAATAAATTACCTTCTAAAAAAGAACAGGAAGATGCACATCAATTGAACAGACGTACTGAATTTAAAATAATTAAATTCTAAATTTTGTTTGTTTAAGTTATCCGATGTCTTTTTTGACATCGGATAACTATTAATACAAATTATTTTTCTTCTTTCGGATATTCAATTCGTGCATGGTAAATGTTTTGAAGCTTTTCTTTAAATATTTTTTTCACCTCAGAAATTTCAAAAAGCGTAATGTCAGCAATGTCAAATTGTTTTTCATTCATTTGAAATTCAATTAAATTTTCAATTAAATCATCAAGCTTTTCTTTACTAAAATCTTTCAAACTTCTTGAAGCAGCTTCAATAGTATCAGCCATCATTAAAACGGCTGTTTCTTTAGAAAAAGGTTTTCTTCCGGGATATGTAAACAAATGCTCGCATTCTTTCGCATCAGGATTTTCTTTTTTATATAAGCGATAAAAATATTGAGTTTTTGTAGTTCCGTGATGAGTTTGTATAAAATCGATTATCTGACTAGGAAGATTTGCTTTTTTAGCCATTTCGGTTCCTGCTATAACATGATTAATTATTATTTCTGCGCTTTGTGTATATGTGAGTTTATCATGAGGATTAATTCCGGAAATTTGGTTTTCAGTAAAATATTGTGGATTTGACATTTTCCCAATATCGTGATAAAGAGCGCCAGCTCTTACAAGCAAAGTATTTCCGCTAATGTGCCTAATAGCTTCTTCTGCTAAATTAGCAACTTGCATTGAGTGTTGAAAAGTTCCGGGAGCTTTTTCGGCTAATTCTCGTAACAAAGGTTGATTTGTATCAGAAATTTCCATTAAAGTAACATCAGAAAGGAATTTAAAAGTTTTTTCGAAAACGTAAACCAATGGATAAGAAAGCAAAAGCAAAACTCCGTTAGCCGAAAACCAAGCAAAATTTATCCAAACAATACTTTGTATATTTCCTTCTTGATTAATTGCAATTCCGAAATAAACTAAAAAGTAGGTTAAAACTGCAAGAATTGAAGAACTAACAAACTGACTCCTTTTTTGAAGTTTTTTTAATCCTAAAGTAGCTACAACGCCTGACATAAATTGCAATAACACAAATTCGAAACTATTTGGAGCAAAAAAAGCAGCAATTAAAATTGTAGTAAAATGGACATAAAGAGCTAATCTTGAATCGTAAAAAGTGTTTAAAATAATTGGTAAAATAGCAAAAGGAATAATATAAATACTTATTATGTTTATATCATGAACAATTTTTGACATGAAAATTGCCAATAAAATCATAAATAAAATAAAAAGTGTTCTTTTTCTGCTTCTTAAAACTTCAATTCTGTATCTGTTTAAAAAAAGATACAGAATAAAAAAAGAAAAGAATACTAAAATTATTTGTCCGACAATTAAAATAGAACGATTTGCCGAAAGTTTTTGCGATCTTAAATATATGCTTCTTAACGATTCAAGTGTTCTGTATTTGTCTTCATCAACAACTTCTCCTTTATAAATAATTCTTTCGCCTTGCTGAACCATTCCTCTGGTTAGAGAAATATTATTAATTTGTTCGGTTAATATTTTGCCGGAACTTATTTTATCGTAAAATAAATTTGGTTGAATATATTTATTCAAATTTAAGTTTTTAATAAAATCGATATATTTATTCTCTTTATTATTAAAATTAAATTTATTTAACTCGTTTATTAAAAATGAATATGCTGATTTTAAGGAATATACATCATCGAAATCAGAATTTATAGCAATTTTCTTTTTTACAATATTTATAGTAACAGGGTTTTTATTGTCAATCAAATAATCTTCATCATAGTATAAAACTCCTTTTTTATAAATTTCGTTAATTAAATTTTGTGTTGTTTTAAAATAAAAATTTAAAGAATCCTGATTTAATTGTTTGATATTTAATCCTGTTTCTTTTGTCCTTTTTAGTAATTTATAATTTTCAAAAGCAATATCAAAATCAGATTTAAAAATTTTCAATTGTTTATTATTTATTTCAGAATCGAAATTGAAATAAGGCGAAAAATTATTAGATATTTCTTTTTTTTCAGCTTTAATTTCATTATCCATTTTATTTACTGCAAAATCAAAAGGTGCCACTAAATCTTCATGCATCCATGGTTGCCCTTTTTGAAACTCATACCTAAATTTACCTTCACCGGGAAATAAATATAAAACAACGCCAAAACTTATAATAAAAAGAGATAATATGTATATTTTATCAAAGTTTTCGAAAAAACTGTTAAATAATTTCTTCATAATTTTTAAAAAAATAATTGCTGTTGCAAGATATTAAAAATCTTTGCTATAGTTTAGTTTTTCTGTGAGATTTTAAATATTTGTATAGCTTGATTTTTTTCAAGTAATTAGTCTACTGGTAATTAGCGATTAATGATATTAAAGCCTATTTTTAATCACCAATTACTAATTACCTGATAATTAATTCAAAATAAATAAAATTTGTAATCATAGCTATTTTAACCCAGAGCCAAAATCTTTAACAGAAAAGTATAATTATTTAAATGTTAATCTGCATTTATTAAAAGACAATTGATTTTAGTTATATGTAATATGTTATATTTCAGATATTTAAAAAAATAAATATACTATTTAAATATTAATATGTTTTAAAATGTATTTACATATTTTAATAAGTTATATATTATTCATATCTTCATTGAAAATTATATAAAATATTAAATTATTTAAAAAATGAGAGAAGTTTACATAGTATCTGCGGTTAGAACACCGATGGGTAGCTTTGGCGGAGCACTTTCTACTGTTTCTGCCACCAAATTAGGTGCTGCTGCAATAAAAGCAGCAATTAAAAAAGCAAATATAAGTGCTGATGTAATTGATGAAGTTTTTATGGGAAATGTGATTTCTGCAAATCTAGGGCAAGCACCTGCTCGTCAAGCATCATTATTTGCCGGAATTCCAAATACTGTTCCTTGTACAACCATAAATAAAGTGTGTTCATCAGGAATGAAATCAATTATGATTGGTGCACAAACAATTATGCTTGGCGATAACGATGTTGTTGTAGTTGGCGGAATGGAAAATATGTCAAGTGTTCCTTATTATGTTGATTCTGTGAGAGTTGGTAATAAATTAGGCGATCAAAAATTAATTGATGGTTTAATTAAAGACGGATTATGGGAAGTTTACAATAATTACCATATGGGAAATGCTGCTGAACTTTGCGCAAAAGAATTTAATATAACACGCGAAGAACAAGACAGATATGCTGTTCAATCATATCAGCGTTCGGCAAAAGCTACTTCAGAAGGTAGATTCAAAGATGAAATGGCACCTGTTGAAATTGAATCAAGAAAAGGAACTGTAATAGTTAATGAAGATGAGGAATTTAAAAGCGTAAATTTTGACAGAATTCCAAGTCTAAAGCCTGTTTTTGTGAAAGACGGAACTGTTACGGCAGCAAATGCTTCTACAATTAACGATGGAGCTTCGGCATTAATATTAATAAGCAAAGAAAAAGCTGAAGAATTAGGCGTAAAACCAATAGCTAAAATAATAGGATATGCTGATGCAGCACACGAACCAGAATGGTTTACAACTGCTCCTGTAAAAGCAATACCAAAAGCAATTAAAAAAGCTGGCTTAACAGCTTCTGATATAGATTATTACGAAATAAACGAGGCGTTTTCGGTAGTTGCTCTTGCTGCAATAAAAGAATTAAAATTAGATGAATCAAAAGTTAATGTTAATGGTGGCGGTGTTTCTCTTGGACATCCATTAGGTTCTTCAGGATCTAGAATTGTTGTAACTTTAATAAATGTATTAAAGCAAAATAGCGCTAAAATAGGAGTTGCTGCACTTTGTAATGGTGGAGGCGGAGCTTCTTCTGTGGTAATAGAGCTTGTTTAATCAAAATTGTTGAATAATCGTACGATTTTTTAACCATATAAGAAATTTAAGTTCATATAAGATATTTTCTTATTTAAATTTTGTTTCTTATATGGTTTTTATTTGAAATTTTTTATTCCCCAAAACAATAAATATATCCGTTTCTTGATGCAATGTAAACTCTTTTGTCCCAGACAATTGGTGTTGCATCTATTTCCAAATTATCGACTTTATCTAAAAGGATTAAACTGTAAGAATTATCTTTATTTTGTTTTAATTGATACAGATAAATACCGCTATCCGTAGTTGCAATAATTATATCTTTTACAATAATTGGTGTTGAAATTGTTCCAGGAATTTTTGTTTTTGCAATTAATATTGGTGTTGGATATTTTGTTATACTATCAGGTCCTAAAACCATTTTGCTTTTTTCAATGCTTTTATGGTCAACAATAGTAAGTTCGCCAGTAATATCAATAAAAACAGCAAAATGTTTTTCGTTTCCGGAAATATAAAAATCGTTACAAGTAACTGAGCCGATTATTCCGCCATCCCAATGATACCATTTTTTATTTGGTGTTGGATAAAACCACACAACTCTCTCATTTTCAGGTTTTGACGGATTAATTTTCATTACACCGCCATTTCCTGCCATGTATTGTTTTTCGACAGGAATTAGCAAACAATTATCATCGGTTGCAGGCGCAGAACCGTTTAAATCGGTTCCTATATAAAACTCCCAATCGTTTTGTTTTGTTTTTAAATTGTAACCGTAAATTCTGCCTGTTCCGGAAAGCGTATAAATTCTATTATTTAACAAAGTAGGCGAAGATTCTGAAACCAAATCATTTCCGTGTAATTGAATATCTTCATCGGTATAATATTTAATTTCTTGAAATATTTCGGGTTGTAATTTTCCATCAAGCATTTTTTGCTTTTTCGGATTTGGATTAAAAACCGTAAAAATTCCGTTTTCTAAAGCCAAATAAGCAGTATCGTTTACAATTATTGCCGAGCCGTCAACATCTCGGCTGTAACTATCTGTTTTTTTTACATTTAAACGCCAAAGTTCTTTGCCTGTTATATATGAAATCGCTCTAAAACTTGGGATATATTTATCGTTAATATCGTTCCAATATCCAAATCTGCTTCCTTGTAAAATAATATATCTCTCTTCTAAATTTTCAGCATTTTTGTTTTCTAAAATTGTTCCTGTTCCTTTTATAATATCATCAAATTTATATTGCCAAACAATTTCACCGGTTTTTGCATCTATTTTTTTTAGGTTATAGTCAAAAGCACCTAGTATTAAAAACAATTCGCCATTTTCTTTAACTAATAAAGGCTGACCAGTCCAACCTGCACCTTTCCATACTTTTTCTTGACCATATGCAGGACTTATGCCTTCGCCTAAATATAATTCCCAAATTGTATTTAGTTTCTCAGGCGCTTCGTTTCCATAAAAATTTCTTGTTTGGTTTCCTAAAAAACTTGATATAAGTATTTCAATATCAGCACATTGCCCGTTTTGCGAAAAGCTAATTGTTGTATTTAAAAACAGATTCAATATTAATAAAATTAGAAAAAAGGATTTGTTTTTCATTTTTATTTTAGTTTAAATAAAGGTTTTTTGTTAATGTAAATGCAATCAATTAATTGTAAAACAATTAAATCGGATAAAGTTTCAATTGCTTTATGCCTCGAAATTTTAGCAACTTTCATAAAATTCAAAAGGCTAATATTTTCGTTTTTCTCAAGATATTTTAAAAGAATATTTTCGGTTTCGGAATATTTAATTTTTAAACCTTTTTCTCTTTTTTCTTTATCCCAAACTTTAAGATTAATAATGTTAGCAATAATATTTTCGTCTGCTACTCTAATAAAAGCAATTTCTTTTTTTTCTTCATTAATTGCAAAATGTGGTTTGTCATTACTTTCAGAAATAGTAATTTCTAAAATTTCTTTTCCTTCAATGTTCCATTCTTTACTTTTAAATTTTATTTCGGGTTTACAATAAATTTGAGCAGCGGCTTCAATCATATAATAATCTTCTTCGGTTTTTACTCCTGCAATATTTCCATTGTCTTTTACTCCAATCAATAGCCTTCCACCTTTTGTGTTTGCAAATGCAGATAAGGTTTTAGCAATTTTTTTAGAGTCGTTAATTGTATATTTAAAATCTAGATTAATATTTTCACCTTGAGAAATTAAATTTTTTATATAAGTCTCATTTTCAAGCCGATACATTCTTTATTTATAGAAATTTTATTATTTAACTTTTGTTAGATTATAATTTTCATCAACTTTGATAATATCTAACCATTTATTTTCGAAACCACTAAAAGGTGAAACACGTTTAAAATCAAACTCACAACGCAAACCTTTATTAAATATAAAATTATTTGAAGAAGAAATGCAGAATTGGAAATTTTTACCATATTGTTTCATAATATTTGCAAAATACCATGTTATATCATAACCTAAAAAGCTATATAAAGAAGGCTCGTTTGCAAAAAATGTATTATAACTTATTATAAAATTAGTAACATTTTTATTTTTATAATCGATAAACGAATTTGTTCCATAGTGAAAATTTAAATTTCGCAAATATTTGATTTCTATATTTCTGAAATTTTCCTCAGATAGCATACTATATACAGTTATTTTATATTTATCAGTTAAGTAATTTAATTTAGTTATTAAATTGGTCATAAATACTTTATCAGTTGATGGAATTATTATTATATTCCCTAAGCCAACAGAAAGAGCATCTTCAACTCCCTTAATTCCACTTATTTTAAAATTAACTTGTTTAAATACAATTTCGTTAATATTTTGGTAATTTGAAAAAGTGTTTACAAGTTTATTTTTGTATATATCAATAATTTTTTGTTCCTCATCTGTTCCATTATGAATTACAATTATGCTTTTGTCATATGAACTTGCCAAATATTCGGAGATTTTGTTTATTTTGGCTTCAGAGTCTGGGCTGGTTAAGAAAATAAAAGGATTTGTGTTTACCAAATTCGAATATTTTAATTCTAAAGGAGCAACAATATTTATCTTATTTTGCTTTGCAATATCACTAGCAATTTTAAAATTTTCACTATAAATTGGGCCAATTATTAAATCTGCGCTTAAAACATCCTTTTCATTTAAAATATTTAATATTCTTGAAAAATTAGTAAGCCCTTTGGTATCTCTAACAATAAATTCAATTGAAACGCCTGTTTGTTTTAGTTTATTTGCCGCAATTAACAATCCTTGATAAAATTCGTAAAATCGTTCAGTATTTTTATAGAATTTTCCAGTTTGTTTAATCGCATTATTTTCTTCAATAAACAAAGGTAAAAGAACCGCAATTTTAAATTTTATATTGTTTTGGTAAACAAAATTGTTACAAGGCATCGATCCGGCTTCTTCAAAATATTGAGGATCATAATTATATTCATCAATACTTTTATTATTATGATCAATAGTTAATGTTTCATTTGTTGTGTAATTCGACTTAGGAATTTTAATTATTTGTTCAATTTTAAGTCCATCTTTAAGTTCAGGATTAATATTGATTAAAATTTCCATATCTGTTCTGTATTTTTGAGCTAAAGAAAAAACAGTTTCGCCAGATGTAACTTTATGAAAATAATAATCAGATTCAATATTTTCTGAATTTGATGAGAATTTTGGAATTTTAACAACTTGACCGTTTTTTAATCCGTTTTTTAGTTCTGGATTTAGTTGTATTAATTCGCCCTCCGAAACATTATATTTTTTTGTTAAAAAATATAATGTTTGCTTTTTTTGTACTGTATGATAAATAAATTTTTCTTTATTATTATCAACAGAAATAGAGACATCGGCAGGAATTTTAAGTTCCATTCCACTTTTAAGTCCATTTTCTATCTCGGAATTTTCGTTAATTATTTCCTGTTGGCTTACATTATAAGTTTTGCTTATAGAATATAGAGTTTGGCCATTTTTAACTTTATGGATAAAATATTTTTTTCCTAAAATAAAAATCTGTTCGTCAGATTTTTCTATTTGGCTGTATATTTTTTCAAAAGAGCCAAAGCCGATTATAATTATCAAAAGCTTGATTAGAGTTAGTTTATTTATCATAATTTTAGATTATTCTTGATTAATAAGCCGATTTTTTTAAATAAAATTGTATAGCAAAATTAACAAAGTGTAGTTTATTAGCAAAAAAAAAAGAAAAACCTTTTAATAATATTGAAAAAAGAAAATTTGAAATTTATATTTGTACAAAGTTTTGTAAATTAAACTAGAAAATTTTTAAAATGTTTGATGATTTAGATAAAGTATTGTTGAGATTTGCGAATCTTTCTGAACAAGAGCTGAATGCAGTTCATGAAAAACTTGAAATAGTTAATATCAGTAAAAATGAATATTTAGTTCAGGATGGTGAAATTGCTGATAGTATTGCATTTATACAAAGTGGATATTTAAGAGTTTGTTTTAATCATGACGGCGATGAAATTACACGCGATATTACTTCTGTAAACTCTTTTATTACAGCATTAACGAGCTTTATAACAAGAAAACCATCTTTTGAAATTGTGAAAACAATTACCGATTGCGAATTAATGATTATTAAAAGAGAAAATCTGAATTATTTATATCAAACATATAATAATTGGCAAACAATTGGTCGTCGAATTGTCGAAGAAATGTTTGTGCGTTCACAAAAAAGAATATATTCTCTTTTAACATCTTCTGCAGAAGATAGGTACAAATTTATTCTTGAAGAAAAACCCGATATGCTAAAAAATATTCCATTGCAATACATTGCTTCATATTTAGGAATTACTTCACAAAGTTTAAGCCGATTAAGAAGAAACGTTTATAAACAGTAGTAAAATCCGCAAGTCATCGTATCAATCAGTTAATTAACAGTCGAATATCAGCAAGTTCGCTACATTTTTTTTATCAATTGATACGATGACTATCAGTTACTCATGATAATAACAAATTTCTTAACAAATGTTCATTGACTAGTATATAATTTCTTCGTTCCTTTGAAAAATATTTCAAGAATAGATTTAAGCTGAATTTTTAAGTAAAAATATTTATTATGAAGCGTTTTATTGAAAATTACAAAGGAGAAAAATTTGATATTATTGTTGTTGGCGGCGGAATTACAGGCGCTGCTGTTGCATATGCAGCTTCAAGTAGAGGAATGAAAGTTGCATTGCTCGAAAAAGCAGATTTTGGCGGCGCAACATCAGCAGCAACATCTAAATTAATACATGGTGGTTTAAGATATCTTGCAAACATGGAGTTTGGATTAGTTCGAGAATCTCTTATCGAAAGAAGAATTTTAGGAAATATAGCACCTAATTTTGTGTATCCAATTCCGTTTATGATCCCAAGTTACAGAAAATACAGAGGCGGAATGTGGATGATAATGGCAGGAATGTTTTTGTATGATATGCTTTCATTCGATAAAAAAAACACTTGGGATAAAAGTAAGGAACTACCTAATCATCAATCATATAGAAGAAAAAAAACATTGAGGCTTGAACCAAATGTGAAAAAGAAAAAGCTTACAGGTTCAACTATTTTTTACGATTACCAAAGTATTTTTCCAGAAAGATTGACTTTGTCTTTTGTTAAATCAGCAATTGATTACGGCGCCGAAGTTTCAAACTATTCAAAAGTTACAAGTTTTAAATATAGTGATGATAAAATTACCGGAGTTATAGTTCAGGATTTAATAAATAATAAAGAAGTTGAAGTAAACGCACCATTAATTATAAATTGCGGAGGAACTTGGGCTGATATGATTCTTGAAATGGCTTCAGGAAAAAAAGAATTTAATTATAAAGTAAAACGTTCTGAAGGAATTCATATTATCACTAAAAAAATGAATAACGAACATGTTATATCTCTTGTAAAAGATAACAGTAAGCACTTTATGATTATGCCATGGCGAAACCACTCTATAATTGGAACTACCGATAAAGAATATTTTGGTAATCCTGATGATTATAAAGTTTCGAAAGAATCAATTATGGAAGTTATTGAAGAAGTGAACGAATATTATGGTGCAGATGAATTAAAATATGAAGATATTCAGTTTGCATACGGAGGTTTACGACCATTAGTTGATGATCAAACCGAAGGATCTTACGAATCTTCAAGAAAATATGAAGTTTACGATAATGAAAAAGATGGAATTAAAGGATTAATTACAGTCGAAGGCGGAAAATATACTACAAGTCGAAATCTTGCAAGTACTGTTTTAGAAGTTGTTCAGAAAAAACTTGGATTAGAACTTAAAGATTCAATAACTTATAATAATTATTTATCAGGCTCCGAAATTAAAGATATGGAGCAATTTATGATAAAGTTGCACAAAAAATACAGTGAAAGTTTTGAGAAAAACACTATCGAATACATTGGTAGAAATTACGGAACAGAAAGTAAATATATTTTCGATATTGCATTGTCAGACAGTAAGTTATCTGAAGTTTTAAACGCTGATGGTGAAATTTTGGCAGAAGTGAGTTATGCAATTAAACATGAAATGGCAAAAACTTTAAAAGATATTTTTCTTCGAAGAACAGGATTAGGAACTCTTGGAAATCCTGGAGATGAATTAATAGAAAAAGTTAGTAACTTAGCTGGGAAAATGCTTAATTGGGACGAAAACAGAAAACAAAAAGAAAAAACAGAACTAAAAAAGGCATTTGAATTGCCTAAATAATTTTAAATTGTTAATGTGAAGTGCTCTTTTGCATTTCATAATAAATAATAAATAATGAATAATAAGTAATAAATAATAAATAATAAATAATAAATAATAAATAATAAATAATAAATAA
>JAFGWC010000125.1 GCA_016937695.1 Bacteroidales bacterium | reverse complement strand
TAGATAAAAAGGAAAGAGAGCTTATTCAACAAAAAAAAGATGCACTTGCTCAAGAAGAATCAAAAAGACAAAAGCTTGTTAGAAATTCTTTAATTATAGCGATTTTTTTATTGCTGATTATCGCATTAGTGGTTTTTAGAAGTTTTTTGCAAAAACGAAAAGCTAATAGAATATTAAATATTCAAAAGAAACGAATTGAAGATAAAAATGAACAATTACATCAGCAAAATGAAGAAATACAGCAGTTATTAGAAGAACTAACTTCATCTAATGAGCAACTGTTGTTTCAAAAAGAAGAGCTTGAAGAAACTGTTATTAAGCTACAAGAAATGCAAACTCAATTAATTCAATCAGAAAAAATGGCTTCGGTTGGAATATTAACTGCCGGAATTGCTCACGAAATAAATAATCCTTTAAATTTTATTCAAGGCGGAAAAACAGCTTTAGAAAGTTATATAGATGAAAATTTAAGTGAACACGCAAATGAAATTCTGCCAATTTTAAATATAATCGACACCGGAATTAGAAGAACTTCCGAAATTTTACAAAGTTTAAATAGTTTTAGCAAAAAAAGTGAATCGAGAAGCAGAAATTGCGATATACATTTAGTTATTAATAACTGTTTGTTAATGCTTAACAAACAGCTTAAAGATAAAATTGAAATAATTAAAAATTTTACTGACGTTCCATCTAATATTTTTGGTAAAGAAGGAGATCTTCATCAAGCTATTTTAAATATTTTAATAAATTCAATACAATCGATTAAAGGAAAAGGCATTATTACAATTAATACACATCTAAAAGATGAAAATCTTATACTAGAAATAATAGATACAGGATGTGGAATTAAAGAAGAAGATATTAAAAAAATAACAGTTCCTTTTTATACTACAAAAGCACCAGGAGATGGAACAGGCCTTGGAATGTCAATTGCATACAATATTATTAAAGAACATGATGGAATAATTAATTTTATTTCTACAGAAGGCTCAGGTACTAAAGTTGTTATATCTTTTCCGGTTATGTAATTGTTTATGAATTTAACTTGCCAGATATAGATTGGATTCATGTCCTAAATTAAAAAGTAAATCTATAGAACTAAGGTTTGGAATAAAATCAAATTTATCGCTAAATACTTGATAATAAGGATTTTCTGTTAATTTATTTAAATGCTCAAATTCTTTTTTCGGATGAATTTCATTTCTATAATCAATCAAGTTTTCAGGCTTTACTTCAAATTTTGAACTTAAATTTATTTGTTTTTCAATTTCAAACTCTTCAAGCAATTTTTGAATTATTTCTAAATTAAAATCAAAAAGGAATTTATGCTTTTTATTGTAAATTGTAATAAAGTCATCTATGTAAAACTCGTAAAAAGGTGAATTTCTATATGCAGATTCAATCGATTTTAAATGCTGTTTTTGCCAATTAGTAAGGTAATCAATTTTTACATCACGAATATTAATTTTATTACCGCTATTTTTTTCAATAGGCACAATTAAATTCATTTCTCCATTTGCTGCTAAAATATTACATCTGTTTCTATAAGTTTGTTTAACAAAATTTTCGTGCTGCTCAATCAAAACTTCTTCAGCTTTAATTAATACTTTGAAATAGCTAATAGGAGGTAAGTAAGCTGTTGATAATATTATTTTTTGTTTTAAATCTGGCATTAAATAAATTTTTCGGACAAAAGTATAGAATAATAATTAAAATTAGATAATTGTGCAATTATACAAAAAATTTTATCAGTAATAATATATTATGAAATCTCAAAATGATTAACTAAATTGCTTATTTACAGTATAATACCAAATGTAATTTGAAATTTAAAATTGTAATTGGCATATTAAGTTGTTTTTCTATATCGCCAAATTGCAAGACCTAAAATTGAAAATGCATAAAACAATAGTGCTGATATTTCAGGAATTATGTCTTTGAAACCGGAACCTTTTAATAAAATCATTCGCATAACTTTTATAAAATATGCAATAGGATTTATTTTATTGATAAATTGTCCCCATTTTGGCATACTTTCCACAGATGTGAAAAGTCCACTCATTAGAATGAAAATAAGAGTGAAAAAGAAAGCAAAAAACATAGCTTGAAGCTGGTTTTCAGTTATAGTTGAAATAAAAAGGCCAATTCCTAGAATTACTAATAAGTAAATGGCTGCAACGCCAAAAACTAAAAATAAATTTCCAATAATTGGAATATCAAATAATAATTTTCCTAAAACCAAACCAAAAGCAAGCTCAAACATTGCAATTATCCAAAAAGGCACCAGTTTACCAATAATAAATTGATATTTTTTTATTGGAGTTACATTTATTTGCTCAATTGTGCCTACTTCTTTTTCTCTAACTAAATTCATACCCGACAGATATAAACCGATAATTGTTACAAGAAGTACTAAAATGCCGGGCACCATGTATGTTTTGTAATTTAATTGTGGATTATACCAGTGCGAATATTCAATATTTATTTGTTTAAAAGATGATGAGTTTTTTGAAACTCCATACATTTCAACAATCAAGTCTTTATTAACAGACATTATTATTGCACTTGCATAATAATTACTTAATCCTGCAACAACACCATTTATTGCATTCACAAGTAATTGTAAATCAGACTTATTCTCTTTAATCAGCTTTTTTTCAAAACCAGAAGGAATAACCAAAACAACATCTGCCTTGTCGTTGTATAAACTTTCTTCAGCTTTTTTAACAGAAAATTCGCTTTCAACTAAATTGAAAAATGGCGAACCTTTAAATTTTGAGATTATTTGTCTTGATGTAGAGCTAAAATCATTGTCAACAACTAATAAATCAATATTTTTTATTTCAAATGTTGCTGCATGAACAAGAATAAGGAGTTGAACAAATGGAACAACAAATATTATTGGAATCATAATTTTGTTTCGAAAAATCTGTTTAAACTCTTTTTCTAAAATGAATATTATGGTGCGCATGTTTTTTATTTTATATTGCTGATTTATTCTGATTTAATACAACTATGACTATTTAAGTGCTTGTTTTATTGTATATTAGTAATAGTATATTGGTTATTAGTGTATTCGTTTGACAAAATATTATTACTTTATTATAATTTATTTTCCATAGATAATTAATAGATTTTAAATTCTTAACGTTTCATTATTCCAATTACAAATACACTAATATCTAATACACTAATATTATTCAAGTCTAACTTTAAATTTCTTTATACTTAATGCTAAAAAGAAAACTGTAAAACCTGCTAGGATTAACGTTTCTTTCCAAACAAAAGCAAAAGAAGTTCCTTTTAACATTATGTTTTTTATTATTATGATAAACCATTTTGGCGGCATTAATTGAGCAAATAGTTGTAATATCCAAGGCATATTTTCAATCGGGAAAATAAATCCGGATAATAAAATAGTTGGTAATAAAAGTGCAAACATTGAAATCATCATTGCTGATTGTTGGTCATTTCTCATAGTTGAAATTAATATGCCAAGCGATAATGCCAATAGAATAAAAAGTACATTTTCGAAAAGCAATAATGCAATATTTCCTTGAACTGGCATTTTAAAAACAAACATCCCAAGTAAAATTATAATAACAGCATTTACAAATGATAAAATAACATAAGGTGTAACTTTACCGATAATGATTTGTGCTGGTTTTAAAGGTGAAACAAGTAAAATTTCCATTGTTCCGGTCTCTTTTTCTCTTGTAATTGTTATTGATGTCATAATTGCGGAAATTAACATCAAAATCATAGCCATAATTCCGGGAACAAACATAAAAACACTTGCCAGTTCGGGATTATAAAACATTCTGGTTTCAGTATTTATTTGTAAAGGCAGTTTGTAGTTATTATTTATTGAGTTAACATAATCCATAACTATTGCAGATGTGTAATTTACTAACAAATTAGCAGTGTTTGGATCAGTAGCATCAGTAATAATTTGCATATTTGCTTTAGATTCTTTTTCTAAGTTTTTTGCAAAATTACTTTCAAATATTATAACTTCTTTAACATGTCCCGCTTTAAAAATGCCTTCTATTTCATTTGCAGATTTTAAGTTTTTATCAAGAATAAAATAATCTGTAGATATTAATTTATCAGTTAACTCCTTAGTAATGTAATCTTTAGAGTTGTCGAGAATTGCAATTTTTACATTTTTTATTTCGTTAGTAATAACAAAACCAAAAAGTAAAACTTGAGCAACTGGCATCCCAAATAATATTACAAGACTTCTCTTATCTCTAAAAATATGATAAAATTCCTTTTTTAAAAATCCAATAAACCTATTCATTGTTATTTAGTGTATTAGTCCTCGAAAATATCATCATCGATTGGATAATAATTAACTTCTGGTTCTTTAACTTGTTTTGTTCCTTGTGTTGGATAAGTACCAATAGATTTATTATAACTATTCAGCATTTTGCCAATAGTATTTATTTCTTTTTTTAATACAAGAAAATCATCTTCGCTTATTAAACCTCTATTTTTAGCTTTGGTAATCCAAGTTTTTGATTCATATAATGAACCTCGTGAATAATAATTAAAATTCTTTTTTTCTTTATAATGAAATCGACCAAAACCTTCGCTTAAATTTGCTGCAACTGAATCAATTGCCCTTACTAATTGTTTTCCAATGGTATCTTTTTCAAAATAATTCCATTTATTTACAAAATCCCAAATCCTCTCACCAATATCCATTGATAGCTTATATACATTTAATTCATCAAGTTTCATTTTTTTTTAATGTTTTATCTATTTCCTAATACACTTATACCCAATATACTTGTGACTAATATACTAATTACTAATAGACTAATTTTTTCTAGCAAGCTTTAAAAATACTTCGTCCATATTATTTGCTTTGTATTTTTTTATGAGATTATCAGGTGTATCAAGAGCTTCAATTTTTCCGTCAACCATAATTGAAATTCTATCGCAATATTCTGCTTCGTCCATGTAATGTGTTGTTACAAAAACAGTTATGCCACTTTCTGCTGCTTGATAAATTAATTCCCAAAACTGGCGACGAGTAATTGGATCAACTCCACCAGTAGGTTCATCTAAAAAAACAATTTTTGGATTGTGAATTATTGCTATCGAAAATGCAAGTTTTTGTTTCCATCCAAGTGGTAAAGAATTTATTAATTTATTCTGTACTTCTTGTAACCCTAATTTGTTAATTAATTCGTTAGCTTTAAATTTTATTTGTGCATTACTTAATCCATAAATTCCGGCATAAAATTTTATATTTTCATAAACAGTTAAATCTTCGTAAAGTGAAAATTTTTGACTCATGTAGCCAATATTTTGTTTAATTTTTTCTGTTTGTTTATAAACATCGAAACCGGCAACATTTAATTCGCCTGAAGTTGGCGAAGACAAACCGCATAAAATTCTTATAGCGGTTGTTTTTCCAGCACCATTTGCACCAAGAAAACCAAAGATTTCTCCTTTGTAAACATCAAAAGTTAAATTATCATTGGCTGTAAAATCAGCAAATTTTTTGACTAAATTTTTTACACTTATTACTTTTTCTTCGTTTTTCATTCGTAATTTTAATTTATCTTTATGTCATTAATTCCATAAAGCAATCTTCAATATTTGCTTTAATTGCCTTTATATCAATGTTTTGATGTCCGTTGTTAATTAAAAAGTTTTTAATGTTTTCAATATCAGCAATGGTTTCATTACTTGTGAAATGTATATTCTGTCCAAAAGGAAAAGCAGATCTATATTCAGGATACTTTCTTAAATCTTTTAGTAACTTATAAATATTTTTAGATTTTATAGAAAGTAATTCTTTTGTGAAGTTATTTATAATCTTTTCAGGCGTATTAATTTGCATAATATTACCTTTTTGAATAAGAGCAACTCTATCACAAAGGCTTGCCTCATCCATGTAAGGTGTTGAAACAATTATAGTTATGTCTTTTTCTTTTAGCTTTTTCAGCATATCCCAAAACTCTTTTCTCGAAACAGCATCAACACCAGTTGTAGGTTCATCTAAAACTAAAATTTCAGGTTTGTGGATTAAAGCGCAAGAAAGTGCAAGTTTTTGTTTCATTCCTCCTGAAAGTTTTCCGGCTCTTCTTTTCTTAAACGATTCTATTTGATGATAAATGTCTTTAATCAAATCATAATTTTCTTCTATTGAAGTTCCAAAAACTGTGGCGAAAAATTTCAAATTCTCTTCAACAGTTAAATCCTGATAAAGAGAAAATCTACCAGGCATATAACCGATAATTTTTCTTATTTTTTTATAATCTTTAACAACATCTAATCCATTTAAAGTGCATTTGCCACTGTCGGCTAAAATTAAAGAAGTTAAAATCCTTATTATAGTTGATTTGCCGGCTCCATCAGGTCCAATTAATCCGAAAATTTCAGAATTATTAACTTCAAAATTAATATTTTCAATAGCTTTGGTTTCACCGTATTTCTTAGATAAATTATTTACAATTACAGATTTATTCATTTCTAAACAATTATGAACTAATGAGTTACTAATTAAAAACTACTTCGCCAGGCATTCCAATTTTTAAACTTCCATCGTTTTTCACAATAATTTTAACTGCGTAAACTAATTTTACTCTTTCTTCCTTTGTTTGAATAATTTTAGGCGTAAATTCTGCCGATGATGAAATCCATGTAATAGTCCCTTCTAATTCTGTATTTTCATCATCAGTTTTATCAATATAAATTTTAGCTTTTTGTCCTATTTTTATTTTTGAAAGTTGTGAGCCATTAACATAAACTTTTAATTCTAAACTACTTAAATCTGCAATTTTATATAATGGTCTTCCTGTCATTACAATTTCAAAAGGTTCTGCGTATTTTTGCAATACTGTTGCGTTAATCGGATTTATGATTTTACATTTATTAATCATTTCTTTTAATTCCTCAATTTGTGCTTCTAATTGTTCGGATTTACTTAAAATTGTAGCGTTTTTAACTTTTACTGATTCTATTTGCTTATCAATAATTCTGATTTTTCCTAAAATATCATCGTATTGTTTAGCAGTTGCGGCGCTATCAGTCATTAAGTTTTCTATTCTTTTCTGTTCAATTGATAAAATACTTTTTTGTTCTTTTAATACATTGATTTGTGCTAAAACATCTTTATTCCCTGCAAATATTTCTTCTCTGGCAGCTTTAAGTTGTTTTAATTTAAATTGTAAAATTGTAGTATCAATTTGTCCAATAAGTTCACCTTTTTTTAAATTTCTGCCATTTTCAGCATCCATAAATAGTAATTTGCCATTTGTTTCAGAAGAAATAATTATTTCTGTTGCTTCAAAATTTCCATAAGCATCAGCATTATCACCATTTCCATTGCAACTGAATAGTATAACTGTTAAAATTGAAATAAGTATTACGATTAATTTTCTCATTATTATTATGTTTAAAAAGTTCAAAAATTCATGTAGCTTTGATTAATAATCCAAAATTTAATAATTCGTAATTATTATTAAAGAATTAGTTTTTTCCAATAATTGTGTTGTAATTAATTATAGCTTTAATTCTTTGTAAATCATGCATTTGCTTGTTTATTTTAGCTTGAGTTTCGGCATTTAAATCCAACATGTATTCGCTAGAAGTAATTATTCCATTTTTAAATTGTGCATATTTTGTTTTTGATATTCTTTCTCTTAAATTAATTATTTGTAAATCGCTATCAATCATATTATTGAGTTTTTGAATATTAGCTTCTTCTTTAATAATCGAAATTTTTATGTTTTTATCAAAAATTTCTTTCTGAGTATTTATTTTATCTTTTAGAATATTATTAATTTGCTTTTCTCTTTTAGATTTATTCCAGTCCCATATGTTCCATTTAGCTTGAACTCCCATTATATAAATAAAATCAGCCTGATCTTCAAGCAT
>JAFGWC010000124.1 GCA_016937695.1 Bacteroidales bacterium | reverse complement strand
CTTCAAATGGCAATTATCGATAGAGGAGGAGTTGAACTTAAAAAGAAAAACTTAAGAGTTCATCAAATTCTAAATCATATTGTAATAAATATTAATTTAAAAATAAAAGCCACTAATGGTAAATTAATTCATTCTTTCGACGCTTTTGAAGATGAAATATTTGCAGACCAATTACATATCTCAAACGTTTTTACAAATTTATTAGATAATGCTATAAAATATTCCAAGGAAAGCCCTGATATAGAGATATATACTAAAAACTATAAAAATCAGATATTGATTAGTATTAAAGATAATGGAATTGGTATCAGAAAAGAAAATCAGAAAAAAATATTTGAAAAATTTTACAGAGTTCCTACAGGAAATTTACACGATGTTAAAGGTTTTGGTTTAGGACTTAGTTATGTTAAAAAAATCCTTGAGCAACATAATGGAGAAATTAAACTTACCAGCGAAACAGGTAAAGGCTCTACTTTTGATGTTTATATTCCACTGTTAAAAAGCTAAATTTTGAATTAATATAAATAGATTTTATTAATTTCAGTAATCATATTTTATCACTTTTAGAATATGATAAATCAATTATTTATTAGTTTAATAATTTCAAATAAGATACAATTTTTGCTAGTCCTGAAATTTGCTTATATTTGTTAATTAAATAAAAAAACTGTTAAAGTTTAAAAATAAAATAATGGAAGAAAAAATAAGAATCTTATTAGCCGAAGATGATATAAATTTAGGTTCACTTCTAACTCAATATTTAAATGCAAAAGGCTTTGATACAGATTTATTTGCAGATGGCGAAAAAGCATTTAGTGGCTTTTCTAAAAACAAATATGATATTTGTATTCTTGATGTAATGATGCCTAAAAAAGACGGATTTTCATTAGCCAAAGATATCAGATTAATCAATTCTTCAATTCCAATTATTTTTTTGACAGCAAAAACTCTAAAAGAAGATGTTCTTGAAGGTTTTAAAATTGGTGCAGACGATTATATGACAAAACCTTTTGTTATGGACGAGCTTATGTTTAGAATTGAAGCCATAATGCGTAGAATTAATAAAAATGGTGATGGTCCTACAATAAGCGATACTTATCAACTGGGAATTTATAATTTTGATGTAAATAAACAACTACTTGGTATTGATGATAAAATAATAAAGCTTACAACTAAAGAATCTGAACTTCTTGCATTACTTTGTGCAAATAAAAACACTATTCTTGAAAGAAATTTTGCTCTGAAATCAATCTGGAAAGACGATAATTACTTTAATGCCAGAAGCATGGACGTTTACATTACAAAGCTTCGAAAACATTTAAGTAAAGATACTTCTATTGAAATTTTAAATGTTCACGGAAAAGGATATAAACTTTTAATTAACTAAAATTAAGAGAAAAACACAATGATTTAACTGGTTGATATTTAATTGTTTACAATCAATGTTTGTGAATCTTTAACTTACTTTGTTAGATTTTATACTTCATTATTATAATAATATTTTTTTTCCTTATTCTTATAATCTAAGCCATTATGTTAAAAAAGATTACTTTATTTACTTTATGCATTATTTTGCCATTAAATATTTTTGCTGATGATGAAAAAAAGCTAAAATCAGACATAAAAGAAGTTACGGTATATTTAAAAGGAGCTCAAATTACCAGAAATGCCGAAACTAATTTAAAAAAAGGTAAAACAGTTATTATTTTTGCAGGACTTTCATCAAAAATATATCCTGAAAGTATACAAATTTCCGGTTCCGATAATTTTACTATTATTTCTGTTGTTCATAATTACGACTATTTAAATGAGATAAACTCATCAAAAGAAATTGAAATAATTGAAAATAAAAGAGATATATTACTTGATAGCATAAACAAGTATAAAAAATTAATTCTTGTTTATCAGCAAGAAAAAGAGATGATTTTAACGAATAAATCTATCGGCGGACAAACTCAAGGTGTTAGTATTCACGAACTAAAATCTGCAGCTGATTTTTTTAGAAGCAGACTAACAGAAATTGAGCTTAAACTGCTGAAATTCAGTCAAATAATTAAAAAAAACAACCTCGAATTTATTAAAATATCAAGACAATTAGCTGAACAAAATGTTAGACGTAATATTTCTACTAGTGAAATAAGAGTTACTGTTTCTGCGGAAAAGGATGTTAATGCAAATTTTGTTATTAAATATATAATTAACAATGCAGGCTGGGAGCCAAATTATGATATTAGAATAAAAGACGTAAATAATCCTTTACGATTAATTTACAAAGCTAAAGTTTTTCAAAATACCGATGAAAATTGGGAAAATGTAAAATTAAATTTGTCAACAGGAAATCCTTCTATAAGTAGCTACAAACCAAATTTAGAGCCTTATTATTTATCATTTAATAATTACTATAAAGCTAAGCCAAAAGCAAATACTAATACTTATGGTGGTAAGTTCAGAGGCGTTGTTAGTGGAATTATTACAGATAATAACGGCGAACCAATTCCCGGAGCTTCAATTACTGTTAAAGGCGACAATTATATTGGAACAATTTCAGACTTAAGCGGTTACTACGAATTAATAGTTCCAAACGGTAAAAACACTTTGGTTATTAATTTTATTGGAATGAAATCAATAGAAAAAATTATAAATTCCGATAGGATAGATGTTAATCTGGAATCTGATGATATTGGCATAGACGAAGTTGTTGTTACTGCACTGGGAAAACCCAAAGGCAGATTGTTTAATATCTCTAAATCAATTGGTTATGACGAAAAAGAAAAGAAAGAAATTATTCCTCTAGCCATTGAAAAAACCGAAACAAATACAGTTTTTAAAATTGATATCCCATATTCAATTCCTTCCGATAATAAAAAATATGATGTAAGTATGGTTGAATATAATATTCCGGCAGAATATGAATATTCTTGCGTTCCTAAGCTTTCTGAAGATGCATATTTAATGGCTAAAATTACAAATTGGGAAGAATATAGCCTTTTAAGTGCTCAAGCAAATATTTTTTACGAAGGAACTTTCAAAGGAAATACTTTTATCGATTTGCAAGCATTTGAAGATACTCTGAAATTTTCGGTTGGAAGAGATAAAGATATTGTTGTAAGCAGAAAAATGCAAAAAGAATTTTCTTCGAAAAAAATTATAGGTACTTCAGTTAAAGAATTGAGAGCATGGGAGTTATCTGTCAGGAATAATAAATTCTATCCTGTAAAAATTATTGTTGAAGATCAGTTTCCTGTTTCAAATAATAATGATATAAAAGTAGAATTAATAGAAAACTCAGGTGCAATATTTGACGAAACAACGGGAAAATTAACTTGGAAAGTTGATTTAGAATCTTCCCAAACAAAACAAATATTAATTAAATACGAAGTAAAGTTTCCAAAAAACAAAAATTTGATAGTTGAATAAGTTCTTTTATCCAAATTTAAGTTTTCATTTAAAGTTTAATACATATAATGATTTCAATAAATAACTTAACAGTAAGTTTTGGCGGGTTCGATTTATTTAAAGAGATTTCCTTTCTGGTTAATCCTAAAGACAGGATCGGTTTAACAGGTAAAAACGGAGCAGGAAAATCAACATTGTTAAAAATAATCTACGGTATCGATCAACCAACAAAAGGCAGTATTGCAATGCCTAAAGACATTACCATCGGATATTTACCTCAAAAAATGAAATATCCAATTGGACTTTCCGTTTGGGATGAAGCTGCAACAGCTTTTGCCGAAATTAATAATATCAATAAAGAAATTGAACAGCTAAATAATGAGATAACTCACAGAACTGATTATGAATCAGAAGGATATGAAAAATTAATTTCACGCGCACACGAACTAAACGACAGAATTCATATTTTAGGTGCCGGAAATACTGATGCTATATTAGAAAAAACACTCACTGGATTAGGATTTGAAAGTGCTGATTTTAACAGACTTACAACTGAATTTAGTGGCGGTTGGCGTATGAGAATTGAATTAGCTAAAATTTTACTTAAACAGCCTGATGTTCTTTTACTTGATGTACCTACAAATCATCTTGATATTGAATCTATTCAATGGCTTGAAGATTTTTTAAAAGAATATAATGGCGCTGTTGTTATGGTTTCGCACGATAGAGCGTTTTTAGATAATATTACAAAACGAACTGTTGAAATTTCTTTGGGTAAAATTTACGATTATAAAGTTTCATACACAAAATATGTTGAGTTAAGAAAAGAAAGAATTGCTCAACAATTAGCAGCTTATGAAAATCAGCAAAAATCAATTGCCGATACCGAAAAATTTATAGAAAGATTCAGATATAAAGCTACAAAGGCTGTTCAGGTTCAATCTCGGATTAAGCAACTTGATAAAATTGACAGAATTGAAATCGATGATGAAGATAATTCGTCTATTTATTTCCATTTTCCGCCTGCGCCAAGATCAGGAAATCTTGTTATTGAAACCGATAAATTAACCAAAAAATACGGAAACAAAACAATTTTAAAAGATATTGAATTAATTGTTGAAAGAGGCGAAAAAATTGCATTTGTAGGTAGAAATGGCGAAGGAAAATCTACATTATCAAAAATAATAATTCAGGAACTTGATTTTGAAGGAAATTTAAAAATAGGACACAATGTAAATATTGGCTATTATGCTCAAAATCAGGATGAACTGTTAGATGAAAGTAAAACTGTTTTTGAAACTTTAGATGATATTGCAAAAGGTGACGCAAGAAAAAAAGTTCGTAATATATTAGGCTCGTTCCTTTTCAGCGGCGAAACTGTCGATAAAAAAGTTCAGGTACTTTCAGGCGGCGAGCGTTCGCGTTTAGCTTTAGCCAAACTTTTGCTCGAACCTTATAATTTGCTTGTGCTCGATGAACCAACAAACCATCTTGATATTCGCTCGAAAGAAATTTTGAAAAAAGCTCTTCTCGAATACGACGGAACTTTAATTATCGTTTCTCACGACAGAGATTTTTTAGACGGATTAACTGAAAAACTGTATGAGTTTAAAAATCAGAAGATTAAAGAATTTAGAGGAAGCATTTACGAATTTCTTAACAAAAAGAAAATCAGCTCTTTAAAAGAAATTGAAATAAAAGAATCTTCAAAAACTGAAAGCAAAAGAGAAGAAATTTCTGACAATAAACTAAATTATCTCGAAAGAAAAGAATTTGATAAAAAGAAGCGTAAAATTATAAACCAAATAAAAAAAGCAGAAGAAGAAATTTCTGATTTGGAAGATAAAATATCAAAAGCTGAAGAAAAAATAAGTTTGTGCGTAAATTCCGATGATTTTGATTTTTTTAAAGAATACGAAAAAAATAAAAATCAGCTTGAAAAAACAATCGAAAACTGGGAAAAACTAAACGAAGAACTTGAAAATTTTGGTTCTTTTGATTAAAAAACAATAGGATTTTTTATGTTGCTTTTTAAATTTTTTTATTGAAATTATGGCAAACAGAATTTCTTTTGAGAATATAATTATCGAAACTCCTAAATTCTTTTTAAAGACTCTGAAAATTGAAAATAGCTCAGATTTATTTAAAATCTATTCTGATAAAGAAGTACAGCAATATACAGATAATGAGCTTATTACAAATATTACAGAAGCTGAAAAACTAATCCTTTCTGCAAATAATAAGTCTAAAATTTTCATCGGAATTTTTATTAAAAATACTGATAAATTAATTGGAACAATAAGCATTTACAATATCAATTTCAAGCATTCTTTTTCATCGCTGGGAATAGTTTTGGATAAAAAATATTGGAACCAAGCTATAATGTATAATTCTTTAATATATTTATTGGATTTTTATTTTAACAAGCTTAATTTTAATCGAATTGAAGCTCAGGCTTTTGTGAAAAATTATGCTGCAATAAGGCTTTTCGAAAAACTAGATTTTAAAAATGAAGGTAGATTAAGAGAAAATTTTTTAATAAAAGGAAAATTTGAAGATTCTTATCTCTTTTCAATACTAAAAAACAACTTCACAATATCTAACAAATAAGTAAATCCCTGATATTTAAAGAAATACAATTAAATTTAATCAATTAAAAAAAGAATAAAATATCTTAATTTGCGCAATTCGTTTATTCTTTGTATTTTTGTTTAGAATTAATCTAAATAAAAATGTTTGAAAAATATAATCCATTAGATAACAATATGTTACAAGTAATCGATAATGATGGTAAAATTATCAATAAAGAATTTTTTCCAAATTTATCTGATGACCAAATTGTAAAAGCATATAGAGATATGTTATTTGCCAGAACTGCCGATTTAATGATTGTTTCGTATCAAAGACAAGGCAGAATTTTTACATATCCGCCAAATTACGGACAAGAAGCAATTGCCGGAGCAATAGGTGCTAATCTTAAAGATGATGATTGGTTAGTTCCGGCTTTTAGAGAAATGGGTGCTTATCTTGCTAAAGGTGCCACTTTAAAAGAACTATTTTTATATTTTATGGGATATGAAGATGGTAGTCTTTTTAAAAATGCAAAAAATATATTTCCAATGTCGGTTCCAATAGCTTCACAACTTACTCATGCTGTTGGAGTTGCATACGAACTTAAGTACAATAAAAAAGATAATGTTGTTTTAACTGTTGTTGGTGATGGTGGAACTTCTGAAGGCGATTTTC
This sequence comes from Bacteroidales bacterium, assembly GCA_016937695.1. Taxonomy (GTDB): domain Bacteria; phylum Bacteroidota; class Bacteroidia; order Bacteroidales; family NBLH01; genus NBLH01. Next base: position 7,074 of record JAFGWC010000124.1, on the reverse strand, counting down.
ATGAAGCTTTAAATATTGCGGGTGTTTGGAAAGGACCTGTTGTTTTTGTTGTTCAAAATAATCAGTACGGAATTTCAACGCCTGTTTCTGTTCAAACTGCTTCTAAAAATATTGCCGTAAAATCAATTGCCTACGGAATTAAAGGAATAAAAGTTGACGGGAATGATTATTTTGCAATGTATAAGGCTATAAATGAGTCTATTACAATTGCAAAAAAAGAAAATATGCCTGTTTTAATTGAGGCGTTAACTTATAGAAAAGGTGCTCATACTACTTCTGATGATCCAACAAAGTATAGAACTAAAGAAGAAGAAGAAAGTTGGGAAGAAAAAGATCCATTATTGAGATTAAAAAAATATTTAATTAGCAATAAACTTTTCACCGAAAAAGAAGAAGAAAAACTTATTAGTCAGTACAAGAAAGAGATTGACAGACAGTTTATTGAAGCTGAAAATTATCCTAAATATCCACTTGATGATGTATTTAAATATTTGTATGAAGATATGCCGGCTGATTTACTTATTCAAAAGAATAATCATGAAAAGTTTTTGAAGTGGAAAGAAAACTTTGTAAAAAATTAAAGAATTATGAAGGTAATGACTATAGTAAATGCAGTTAATGATGCATTAGATATAAAACTTGGCGACGATAGAAACGTAATTGTATATGGCGAAGATGTTGGTGTTGAAGGCGGAGTTTTTAGAGTAACAGAAAATCTGCAAAAAAAATACGGTGTAGAAAGAGTATTTGATTCGCCTTTAGCTGAAGATGGAATTATGGGAACTGCTGTTGGAATGGCTGTTGCAGGATTAAGACCTGTTGTTGAAATGCAATTTTCAGGCTTTGCTTATCCTGCTTTTAATCAAATTATATCTCATGCTTCGAGAATGAGAAATCGTTCAAGAGGTAAATATACAACACCAATTGTTGTTAGAATGCCTTATGGCGGCGGAATTAACGCTCTTGAGCATCATTCTGAAAGTATGGAAGCAATTTACGGACATATTCCGGGATTAAAAGTTGTTATTCCTTCAACGCCTCACGATGCAAAAGGCTTAATGATTGCAGCTATTGAAAGTAATGATACTGTGATATTTATGGAACCTAAAAGAATTTATAGAGCAATAAAACAAGAAGTTTCTGAAGATAAATTTTCTATCCCGATAGGAAAAGCAAAAGTACTTTCAAAAGGCAGTGATGTTACTGTTGTTGCTTATGGTGCTATGATTAGAGAAGTTCAAAAGGCAATGATAATGGCAAAAAATGCTGGAATTTCTGTTGAACTAATTGATTTAAGAACTATATATCCTATTGATAGAGAGACAATTGCAGAATCTGTTAAAAAAACAGGAAGAGTAATTACTGTTGTTGAAAGTCCGGGCAGTTTTAGTGTTGCCTCTGAAATATCACAAATTGCTAACGAAGAGGCATTTGTATATCTTGAAGCACCACCAAAAAGAGTTACAGGTTTTGATACAATTGTTCCTTTACCAAAAGGCGAACATCATTATATCATTTCACCCGAAAAGATATTTTACGAAATTGAAAGAACTGTTAAGTTTTAAATTATGAAGTATATATTTAATTTTCCTGATATTGGCGAAGGCCTAGAAGAGGGAACAATAATAGAATGGTTAATTAAGAAAGGTCAAAAAATTGAAGTTGGCGATTTGCTTGTAACTATGGAAACAGATAAAGTTGTTGCTGAAATTCCGGCACCAAGATCAGGAGTTATTTCTGCATTATATGGTAAAGAAGGAGAAACGATTCATGTTGGCGATGCTTTGGTAGAGATTGAAATAGAGGGACTTAGCGGCGAAGATGCTATTGAAACTGTCATGAATGATAAAATTCAGGAGCAGATAAAAGAAGAAGGCGCCGGAGTAGTTGGAACACTTGAAGTTGCCGGAAATAATATGATTATGTCTGGTAGCGATGAAGGTTTTGATGAAACTGAAAGTGCAGATAAACCGGTTAAAAGAAAGATTATTTCGACACCTGTGGCCAGAGCAATGGCAAAAAATTTCGGAATTGATATAAATCTTGTAAAAGGTAACGGACCTGCCGGCAGAGTGATGAAAGAAGATATTCTAAACTTCTCAAAACAAAAAACAAAATCATCGATAAAACAAGAATCTGCAAAAGATGAGACTAATCAATTAGTTGAAATTGAACCGCTTACGCAGATAAGAAAAACAATTGCTAAGAATATGATTGCCTCTAAACACAATGCTGCTCACATGTCGGTTTTTGATGAGGTAGAAATATCTGAATTGGATAGAATAAGAAAAAAATATAAGCAAAAGTTTGAAGATAAAAATATAAAACTTACATATTTGGCTTTTGTTGTAAAAGCTGTTGCTATTGCTTTAAAAAAATATAAAAGTTTAAATTCTGAAATGGATACTGTTAACGATAATATGATTTATAAAAAATATTATAATATCGGAATAGCTGTTGATACTGAGAAAGGCTTAATGGTTCCTGTAATTAAAAATGCCGATAAGTTGGGAATTGCTGAAATTGCAGAAAAAATTCAAGAACTTTCGGAAAAAGGTCGCACAGGTAAAATAACTTTAGACGATATGAGAGATGGAACTTTTACTATTACAAGTTATGGTTCTATTGGTGGAAAATTTGCAGTTCCTGTTATTAATTTTCCTCAAGCAGGTATTTTAGGCGTTGGAAAAGTTACAAAACAGCCAATTGTTAAAGATGATAAACTGGATATTGGTTTAGTTATGCCTTTATCAATTTCTGTTGATCATAGAATCGTTGATGGTGGCGATGTTACTCGATTTTTAAATACTGTTATGGAATATTTAAATGAGCCTGTTTCATTATTAGTTGAGTAAAATATATTTTAAATTCTGAATTTATCTTTAAATACAAAAAGTAAAAAATTGAAATACGATATTATCATAATTGGCTCAGGGCCTGCTGGTTACGTTGCTGCAATTAGAGCAGGACAAGTTGGATTGAGAACAGCTATTATTGAAAAAGAAAATATTGGCGGAATGTGCTTAAATTGGGGCTGTATTCCTTCTAAATCGATGATTGAAAGCGCAAAACTTTATAATAAAATCTTAAAAGATGCAGCAAAATTTGGTATTGACGGCATTGATAAAAAGGCGATTAGCTTTAATTATAACACAGCAGTTAAAAGAGCAAAATCAATTGTTAAACGCTTAACTAAAGGCGTTGAAGGGCTTTTAATAAAGAATGGTGTAGAAATAATAAAAGGAGAAGCCAAAATAACTTCAAAAAACACAGTTTCGGTTGAAAACAGAAGTTTAGAAGCTGAAAATATTATTATTGCAACCGGTTCGTATTCGCCTGAAATTAAAGGAGATAAGTCAATAATTATTGATGTAAATACTTTATTTGAGGAAAGAGAAATTCCTGAAAATATTTTAGTTGTTGGAAGTGATTCTGTTGCTGTTGAACTTTCACAGTTTTTCTCATTAATTGGTAAAAATGTTACTTTGGCAACAAAAGGCGAAAGATTAATGCCTTTGGCTGATGAATATTTGGCTGATTATTTAAAAGGAATATTTAAAAAATCGAAAATCGAAATCTTATATAATTATGATATTCAAGATGTTAACGATAAATTTAAAAATAATTTAATTGATATAAACGGAAAAGAAATTAAAGCTGATATTATTATTAATGCCAGAGATAGAGTTGGAATTATTCCAAAATCTGATGTAAAAATCGAAATTGAAAATAATTTTATTATTACTGATGAAAATTGTAAAACTTCGATTGATAATATTTATGCAATCGGTGATGTAAACGGAAAAAGTCATTTTGCGCATATCGCTTCTGCAGAAGGATTGCATGTTATAAATAAAATTAAAGGCATAAATTCAAAATTAGACATAAAGAAATATCCTTTAAATATGTATTCTGTTCCTGAAATTGCTCAAATTGGATTGACCGAAAAAGAAATAAAAGAACAAAAAATTGAATACAAAATAAGCGAATTTCCGCTTTCGGCAAATGGAAAAGCAATGACAGAAGGAAACAGCGATGGTTTTGTTAGAATATTATCGGAAGAAAAATTTGGCGAAGTGCTTGGTGTTCAAATTGTTGCTCCAAACGCAACAGATATGATTGCTGAAGCTTCTGCTTTTATGCAATTAGAATCAACTGTTTACGATGTTGCTAAAACTGTTCATGCGCATCCAACTGTTTCTGAGATATTTATGGAAGCCGGTTTTGAAGGAGTTGATGGTGCTATTCATAAATAAAATAATTTTAAATTAATAATTAATAATTGATTCCAAAAAGCTACAATCTTCCTGATTTTGAGATATTTAACTCAAGTAATTTAAATGATTTTAAAATTTGGATTCCTGATAAAATGTATATTGTTATCGGGCGTTCAAATAATATTGAAGATTCGGTTTTTATTGAAAAAGTTAAAGAAGAAAGAATTGAAATTTTTAAACGACCTTCGGGAGGCGAAACTGTTATTTTAAGTCCGAAAACAGCAGTTATTTCTGTAAAATTAAATGTAAAAAATGAATTAAATGTTCATCATTATTTTAAGGAAATAAACACCATAATTATTTCTGCATTATCTGAATTAGGAATTAAAAATCTAAATCAAAAAGGAATTTCTGATATTTCAATCGGCAATAAAAAAATATTAGGCTCGTCAATATATAGAAAACCTGATAAGATTTTTTATCATGCAGTTTTAAATATTTCTGAAGATGTTTCTTTAATTTCTAAATATTTAAAACATCCTAAAAAAGAACCTGATTACAGAAAAGGCCGCTCACACGACGAATTTGTTACATCAATCAACAAAGAAAATTACATGCTTGATAATGAGGCTATTATAGGAAAAATTTCAAATTCATTATCAAACTTGATAAATAAATAATGAATTACTGAACAACTAATCTTCCTGAAGAGTATAACTTATTGTTTATCAACACATTTAAAGTATAAACTCCTGTTTTTATTTCGTTAATTGGTATTTGTGTTTTTAAAATATCGCTTGTTTTATTTGTTTCAAAATTTTTAATCGTTTTTCCTGTTAAATCTTTTAAACTAAAAATCACAATTCCTATGGATGTGTCTTTAATTTCTATATTTATTACATCACTAACAGGATTAGGAAATAATTTAATATTGTTTGGATTAATGTAAAACATGTCTGATTTCCAAATGCAATTATTTGTCGATGTGGTTTCAACAAAATAATTTCCGGTTAAATTTTCGGAATAGTAAAACTGTCTGTTTTCGCCATTTAAAGGCGTTTCATTCACAAACCATTGATAATTAACCATTCCTGAATCCAAACAAATTAATAAATTTTCGCCTTTAGGTATTATAATTGGTTTATTTTCCAGTTCAACTGTAACAGGATAGTTTCTACTGGCCGAACAACCGTCAGGATATGTTACAAAAAGCTCAATAGATGCGATACTATTTGAGTTATCCCAATTTACATTAATTTCGTTAGGATTTTGGCCGGGATAAAAACTTCCACCGTAAACATTCCAGTCATAGTTTGTTTCTTCCTCATAATCAGAATAATACAGTAAGCTCTGATAAGCACAAACCGAAGCCGGACCGTTAATTGTTGGAGCAGGAGCTTCGTATTTTGTAATTATTACGTCGTCAGAGGCCACACAAGGTCCATTGCTTACAGTCCAGAAAAAAGTTGTTGAACCAACAGGATAATTGTAAACTTGAGTCATATTATTTGATGCATCTTGTATTACAACTGCGTTATTTGAGCTTGACCAAACTCCTGTTCCATATTCAGGAAAATCAGCATATAAACTATAATAATTATAACAAATTTCAATATCGGCGCCAGCATTTGCACTTACTGGTTGGTATGCGTAAATATCAATATCATCAAAATCAGTACAACCACCAAAACTTACTGTCCATCTAAAAGTATTGTTCTGTTCAAAATATAAATTACTAATTGCAGTAACATTATTTGAAGGCATCTGAATAATACCACCTCCTGAAATTATTGCCCATAAACCAATCATTCCTGTTGGAGCTGTATTGGCATTCATTCCATTAACACTATTTCCACATATAGCTTGGTCTACGCCTGCATCGGCTTTTATTCTTGTAATTGTAACATAACTTTCACCATAATCTGGCATATTCCATGTAAATTCATTACCGCCGTAATTTAAATTTTGAACTACTGTATTTTCATAATTACTGTTTACAAGAAGAACACCTGGTGCAATTGTTGTCCAATAGCCGTCTTCATATGGAGTTGCACTTAAATAAGCGTAATCACAAACAACAGTTTGATTCGGTCCTGCATCTTGTGCATAAGTATTGTTTGTGTTAAAAACTAAAATTAATATTATAAATGCAGTGTATATTTTTCTCATAATTTTAAAATTAAAATACCTGATTATAAAATTACGAAAAAAACATTAAAAATATTGTGTTTTTTTGATAATAGACTAAAAATTTAATGCAAAATGAAATTACTGCTTAATTTGTTTTGCAAATTATTTTTAACTTGCAACTTATTTGAAAATCGGTATTTTCGTTTAATTTATTTCTATGTGTAACTAGCTGTAAATAAAATCAATAGAAAAATTATTGGAACATGAAAAGAGTTGCAAAATCAAATAAAAGAGTTAGAAAAGCAGAAGCTGTTTCGAATGAGAAATTGTCTAAAAATAAAGAGGTTTTTGAAAACGGATTCTTTTCAAAACTAATAGAAACAAAAGCATTATTAGTTTTAATAATATTAATTTTTGTTATAGGAATATTTGCTTTTAAAGATTATTTTTTGCTTAAAAAGTTGTTCTTTTTTAAAGATATTGGAAGCGATTCAATTACTCAAAGATATCCGCAAATTGTGCATAATATGAATTTATTGAGCGAAGGATTTGTTTCTAAATGGTCTTTTTATGTTGGAATGGGACAGAACTATTTTACCGGTTTTGTAACAGAACCATATGGCTTATTAAGAAAACTTATCGATAAAATTGGTATTTTATTCTCTGAAGATTATTTTGTTTATGCTGTGTTTTATAAAAGCTTCATTTTCAATATTTTACTGATAGG
>JAFGWC010000123.1 GCA_016937695.1 Bacteroidales bacterium | reverse complement strand
TAACATTTGTGTAACTGCATTGTTGTTTATTTTTTTGTATAAACACATTGCGTTTATTTCCATATAAATTTTTAACGTTTAAAGATAATCTTAAATTCTTAATACACAAAAAAAAGAATTACGAGCTATAAATATATATTTCGTAATTCTTTTATAAGTATTGTAAAACAAACAAACTTTTTGATTATTCGTTTATTGTTTCGGTTTCGGTGGCAGTTTCGGCTGTGCCGTTACTTTTGCTGTGTCTTAATATTACATTGCTTGCAGCATTGTATTTTAAATAAAACTCAGAATCTTTTCGCTTATATTGGCTTATTAGTTTATCAAGCACATCTTTTTTTAATGTGCCGGCTTCGTTAAAAAGCTTACGCAAATTTTCGGTATAGTTTGTACGTTCTATAATTGCTTGCCTGGGCGTTTGATAGTTTTTGCTAAATTCATCATACAAAGTTTTAAATTCTGCAATATCATCGGCACTTATGCCTTCGGCAGTTAATACTTCGGCGCTTAATTTATCTGCTTCTTTAATTATAAGGCTGGCAGCCGAAACTACTTCTGCATGCGGTAATCTTTCAATACTCGATTCGCTAAAACTAATACTTTCGTACAATGTATTATTGCTTTTTTCAAGAGCATACGATTGTAATGCACCCGAAACATCAACCATCGAGTCAATAAGCATGTCAAGTGTTTGATGCTTATCGCCGGTTACACCTTTAATGTCTTTTTCCTGCTCTACTCTTATCACATCAACTTCGGCACAAATTTCTTTTAATCGGCCAATTGCTTTTGCAAATTTAGGGACTAGGGCAACACTTGTAGCATACGCATCAGCTTCAAAAACCATAAGCTTATAACTTGCGTATTTCGCACTTTGATAATTGTTCATAATTTTTTTGTTTAATGAATATATTTTATTTATTAATAATTATATATGTATATATATAAACGTATTTTTTTCAAAAACTATATATCTATTTTTGTGATATATTTCACATTTTATTATGCTGATGATTAATACTTATTTACTAATCATAAATTACAAATTAAGAATTAGGAATTACAAATTGGCTTCCGCGATTGTGCAGCGGCGTAAGTAAACAGTTTAGCGGCTTATGTAAATGGTATAGCGGCGTATGTAAACAGTTTAGCGGCGTATGTAAACAGTTTAGCGGCTTATGTAAATGGTTTAGCGGCGTATGTAAACGGTTTAGCGGCGTATGTAAATAGTATAGCGGCGTATGTAAACAGTTTAGTGGCGTATGTAAATGGTTTAGCGGCTTATGTAAACAGTTTAGCGGCTTACGCGGCACGTAAATTGCAGGTTTTAGATTAGAAAAGAACTTATTATTTTTTATTTTCTAATTACTAATTACTAATTTCTAATTTCTAATTTCTAATTGCTAATTACTAATTACTAATAAAAAAACGCTACAAGGTCTTGCATACGCTTGTAGGATTTTTTATTAAACCTAATTGTAAATTGTAAATTGTCAATTATTGTTTGTCAATTGTAAGTTATTTTTGATTTTCAGAATAATATATTCCATTTATTCCTTTTATAGCTCTGTCAGAAAAGAAATCGCAGCTCGGAAATACTTTAAATATTCCGTTATCTTTAAGTTCCGGTTTGCAAATTAACAATACTTCTGCTTGATCATTTCTATTACAAAGCTCGCTATAAGTATATACACCTCTATATCCATCGTCGGCTGCAATTACAAAAATACCTTCTCTTAATGCTTTTTGTGTTCTTTTAATTTTTGTGTTAAAATAGCTTTTCAAACTCACACCTGTAAATGGCTCTGTACTATGTATGCCTCTTCCTCTGCCATAAAATATTGTATGTAAACTTTTTTCTTGTATGTTTGATGGGTTTTTATAAAGCGTTTCAATTATTTTGTTTTCTACATAGATATCAACTTTAGGCGAAAACAAAGGTTTTTTTCCTTTTTCTACTTTTAAATTCTTATTATATGATTTTATTGTTATTTTGCTTGGTCTGTTTATATTTCTTTCAGTAATAAGGTCGCTTGATACAATAAGTTTACTTTCAGTTGGCAATTTCCATAATTCATTTGTTTTTGATGGAACTATTCTCATTACTTTAGTTGCTATAATAATTTCGTGTAAATGATTAGGGTAAAATATTTCTCCCCAGCTAATAACTGTTTTTTCACCTTTATCATTTTCTAATTCAACAAACAAATCAATTATCGGATTAAATTCTTTAGCATTTTTTTTGTTTAAAATGCAATTATTTAAAATATCATAAAGCGAATATCCATCATATCTGTAAGCACCAATAAAAGTATCTTTTTCGCCTGATAGTTCTGTTTCTTTAACAATAATACTATGTAAAGTTAAACCTGAAAAATCAACTTTGCCCGGGTTTTTGATTTCACCGCTAATTTCAAGCTCAAAAGTTTTAAGAGAATAAGTTTCAGCATTATCATAAAAATTATTTGTGGCATCAATAGTGTCGGCTTCTATTACTGATGTTTGACTATACTTATTGGTTTTGTTATTATCCTGTTTGATTTTATTATCACATGATGTATTAAAAAACAGAAATACTAATACTGTTGATAAAATAGTTGTTCTTTTCATAATTTCACTTTTTATTTTGGTTATAATATTAATCTTTCAATGGTTCACAAAGCTATATTTTTAATTTTTAATTTCTAATAAAAAAACGCTACAAGGTTTTGCAAACTCTTGTAGGATTTATTGCTAAACCAATTGCTAAATGTAAAATGTAAATTGTTAATTGTAAAATTATTTTTTCAAAATAGTAAATTCCACTCTTCGGTTTAATTGTCGTCCTTCATCATTATTATTTTCGGCAACAGGTTTTGATTCGCCATATCCTTTCGAAATAATTCTGTTTTCATCAATATTTTTAGAAACCAAATAGTTTTTCACTGCATGCGCTCTTTCTTCCGAAAGTTTCAAATTTGCATCAGCGATTCCAACATTATCTGTGTGGCCTGCCATTTCAATTTCCAAATTCGGATTTTCATTTAAAACTTTCACCACGCGATTAAGTTCAGGAAAAGATTCCGATTTTAAAGATTGGCTGTTAAAATCGAAAAATATATTGTTTAATCTAATTGTTTGTCCTATTTCAATAGGCACAAGGTATAAATCTCTTTTAATTTCTTTATATGTTGATGCAGTATCAAGATTCAAATTTTCCGAAACCGATAAAAAGTTCTGCGCATTAGCCATAAAACTGTAATTTTTTCCGTAAGGAATAACAATTTTGTAAGCACCGTCAGTAGGATTGGAGTATGCATAACCGGCAATAATACCTTCGGGCAAAATTTCGTATTGCAAACCTGCACTTATAGGCTCTTTCGTTTTAGCATTATAAACATTTCCATAAATCAGCACAACAGGATTTGGTTTGTCTTTTGCTTTTAGTCCAATTCTAACAATATCGGCACCACCTTTCGAGTTTTTTGTTGTAACCATATAAGCATAAGCGCTGTTTGCATCTAAAGTAAAAAAAGCATCCCAAGCTTTTGTGTTAATTGGTGCGCCCATATTAACAGGCTCTGTCCATTTACGCCAGCTATCGTCTAAACGCTTACTTTTCCAAATATCTAATCCGCCAAGTCCTCCTTTTCTGTCGCTTGCAAAATACAATGTAACACCATCTGCTGCAATAAAAGGAGTTAATTCATCCCATTTTTTAGTGTTTATTTCTTGTCCTATATTAACCGGTTTAGTCCATTTATTTTCTTCTTTTAAAAAACTAACATAAATATCGTTAATGGTGCTTGCTTCAATTTTCGAGAAATATAACAAAATAGTTTTGCTGTCGTTAGTCAAAGTAGCACCATAAAAAACGCCTTTATTCATTTCATCAAAACCGTCAATATCTAACTGTATTGGTTCCGACCAGTCTGTTTCCGTTTTTTGAAGCATAGAAAAACCTCTTTCGGTAAACTTCCCTTTTTTATCGTAGCCACCAACAATAAGTATTCTGTTTCCATCGGGCGAAACCCAACAAACCGAATTAGAATATCGTGTATTTATCGAGCTTGCACCATGTCTAGCCAATCCCCATTCGCCAGACTTATCGAGTTCCGAAAACCAAATATCCTGAGCATCTTCATTTTTTTTAAACATAGTGTTTTGAGGATGTCCGGCTCTAACAAAATAAAGAATTTTACCATCGGCAGATATTATTGGTGCCAAATCATGATAATTAGAGTTAACTTTAAAACCAAGATTTTCAATTTTTTCAACATCCTGCGAAAAAGTTTGAAAAGCGATTAATAAATATATTACAGCAATAAATTTTATTTTCATGATTTTAATGTTTTATTATTTTTTTAGTTCCTCAACTTAATAAGTTTCTAATACTTACTAAATTTTATTCCTCGATAACTTAGTAAGTCTTTAATACTTGCTGAGTTTACACAAACTATTACTCAAAAAAAACCCAAGTCATCCGATGATTATCAAAAATTATAAATTGTTAAACGCACATTGTAAATTGTTCATTGTTTTTATTTTTTCTCAATAAAATTACTAATTTAAGCACAAATATTGATAAATTTATTATAAAAAACATCATATCTGTTTAACAAGAAAATTCCTGCCTTCGTCCTTAGACAAGGCAGCGTTTTTATAATCCGGATAAACGCTTCCATAATCGTATATTGACTAATGATGTAAGGAATGTCCTAAATGTATATAAAAGCATAATTATTATACAAATTTTCAAACCAAGCTTTTGCAAGCTCAACGAAGTTAATCATTTGCTTAAAATCCAAACAAAAAAAAGCTCACAGAATAAATTCTATGAGCTTAACAATCAAACAAATAATTAAAATTATCTTAAAGCAGCTTGTGCAGCAGCTAATCTTGCAATTGGCACACGAAAAGGCGAACAACTAACATAGTCTAAGCCTGTTCTATGACAAAATTCGACAGAAGAAGGCTCACCACCATGTTCGCCACAAATTCCAAGTTTAATATTAGGACGAGTTTTACGACCTTTCACGCAAGCCATTTCAACTAATTGGCCAATTCCTTCTTGGTCTAAAACTTCAAACGGATCGTGTTTTAAAATACCTTTTTCAATATAAATAGGTAGGAATTTTCCTGCATCATCTCTTGAATAGCCAAAACCCATTTGAGTTAAATCATTTGTTCCAAAAGAGAAAAACTCAGCCGATTCTGCAATCTTATCTGCAACTAAAGCAGCACGTGGAATTTCTATCATCGTGCCAACAAGGTGCTTAATAGTATCTTTTCTTTCTTCAAAAATCTTTGCAATAGTATTTCTTACAATATCTTCTTGCATTTTCATTTCCTCATAAGTTCCGGTTAAAGGAATCATAATTTCAGGATGAGCATTAATGCCTTTTTGTTTTAAATCTAAAGCAGCTTCAATAATTGCACGAGTTTGCATTTCAGTAATTTCCGGATATGTATTTCCTAAACGGCAACCACGGTGTCCAAGCATTGGGTTAACTTCCGATAAGTCTTCAACTTTTTGTTTAATCACAGATACATCAACACCCATAACTTCAGCCATTTCTTGTTGTCCTTTTTCATCATGAGGAACAAACTCATGTAAAGGTGGATCCAATAAACGAACTGTAACAGGAAGGTCATGCATTGCTGCAAAGATTCCTTCAAAGTCTTTTCTTTGTATTGGTAATAATTTATTTAATGCTTCACGTCTTCCTGTTTCATCTTCAGCAAGAATCATTTCACGCATAGAAATAATTTTATCTCCTTCAAAAAACATATGCTCTGTACGAGTTAAACCAATACCTTTAGCACCAAATTCACGTGCAACTTTTGCATCTCTAGGTGTATCAGCATTAGTACGTACATACATACGTGCATGTTTATCCGAAAGCTCCATTAATTTAGCAAAGTCGCCACTTAAAGTTGCTTCCATCGTTTTAATTTGTCCTTCATAAACTTCACCAGTAGATCCATTTAAAGAAATCCAATCGCCTTCTTTAATTCTTTTTCCGTCCATAATCATGGTACGCGATTTATAATCTATTTTAATGCTTCCTGCACCAGAAACACAACATTTTCCCATTCCACGTGCAACCACAGCAGCATGAGAAGTCATTCCGCCACGAGCAGTTAAAATTCCGTTTGCGGCATCCATTCCTGCAAGATCTTCAGGTGATGTTTCAATACGAACTAGAATCACTTCTTTTCCTTTTGCTTTCCATTTTTCAGCTTCGTCGGCAAAGAAAACAACCTGGCCTGTTGCAGCACCAGGAGATGCAGGTAAACCTTTGGCTAAAACAATTGCGCTTTGAGTAGCATCGCCATCAAAAACAGGATGTAATAGTTCATCTAATTTATTAGGTTCTTGTCTAAGAATTGCCGTTTTTTCGTCAATTTTACCGGCACTTAACATATCCATTGCAATTTTTATCATTGCAGCACCTGTTCTTTTACCATTTCTGGTTTGTAATAACCATAATTTACCTTCTTGAATAGTAAATTCTAAATCCTGAATATCAGAATAATGATCTTCTAATTTTTGTTGAACTGTATCAAGTTCTTTATAAATTTCAGGCATTGATTCTTCAAGTGATGGAAATTTACCAGCTCTTTCTGCTTCCGTAACATTTGCTAATTTAGCCCAACGTAATGAACCTTCTTTTGTAATTTGCTGAGGAGTACGAGTACCAGCAACAACATCTTCACCTTGTGCGTTAATAAGGTATTCGCCATTAAATAAATCTTCGCCAGTTCCTGCATCACGAGTAAAAGCAACACCAGTAGCAGAAGTGGCTCCCATATTACCAAATACCATTGCCTGAACGTTAACAGCAGTACCCCAGTCACCCGGAATTTTATTCATTCTGCGATAATAAACTGCACGTGGGGTTTCCCAACTATCAAATACAGCCATAACAGCTCCCCAAAGTTGTTCCCAAGGATCATTAGGGAAATCATGACCAGTAACTTCTTTAACAGCAATTTTAAATTTAGAAACTAATTCTTTTAAATCAGCAACAGAAAGTTCGTTGTCGTTTTCAACACCTTTTTCTTCTTTAACTTCATCTAAAATTTTTTCAAAAGGGTCAATATCTTCTTTTGTTGCAGGTTTCATTCCAAGAACAACATCGCCGTACATTTGTACAAAACGACGATATGAATCCCAAGCAAGAGGCTCGTTATTAGTTTTTTTAGCTAATCCTTCAACAGCATCATCGTTTAATCCAAGATTAAGAACTGTGTCCATCATCCCAGGCATTGAAACTCTAGCACCTGAGCGAACAGAAACTAAACAAGGATTATTTTTATCGCCAAATTTAGTTCCCATTATTTTTTCAATGTTACTAATAGCATCAGTAACTTCTGATTTAAGTATTTCAATAACCTTATTTCTGCCTAAAGAATTATATTCTGTACAAACTTCTGTCGTTATTGTGAAACCTGGAGGCACCGGAACACCAATTAAGTTCATTTCAGCTAGGTTAGCACCTTTTCCTCCAAGAAGGTTTTTCATGTCTGTTTTTCCTTCTGCAAGTCCGTTTCCAAATGTGTAAACGCGTTTTTTATCCATAATTGAAAAAATTTTATTTGATTTATTTAAAGAATATTATTGTCAAACTTTGCCATATTTCGGCAAACAAATTTAAATTAAAAAATGAAAGTGGACAAAAAAAATCACCTAATTTTGTGATGTGTTTATGTATCTGATATTTAGGCACATATTTAATTGCGATGATTCTATAAAAATTTGATATTAAAATTTTCTAAAATATTAAAATAAAAAATTAAAACAATTTGCTGATTAAGGATTTAAATGTTATTTTTGCACTCATTTTTTAACTAAATAAATAAATAATTATGCCTGCAAAAATCAGATTATCAAGACACGGACGTAAACGTGCTGCATTTTATTACATTATTGTTGCTGATAGCCGGGCGCCACGAGATGGCAAGTATATTGAGAGGTTAGGATCTTACAATCCAAATACCAATCCTGCTACTATCGATTTAAATTTTGATAGAGCCTTAGACTGGGTGCAAAAAGGCGCTCAACCTACTGATACTGCAAGAGCCATTTTATCTTACAAAGGCGTCATGCATCTTAATCACCTTTTAAAAGGTGTTCAAAAAGGAGCATTAACAGAAGAACAAGCAAGAGCTAAATTTGAAGTTTGGAAAAAAGAAAAAGAATCTAAAATTCAAGGAAAAATTGCTAAACTTGCTGATACTAGTAATGCAGAATTAAAAAATCGCTTTGAATTAGAAAAGAAAATTAATGAAGAAAGAGAAGAAGCGATTGCAAAGAAAAATTCTGAATTAGCCGCTGAATTAAAAAGTGAAAATGCTGAAGAAGAAGTAAAAGCTGTTGTCGAAGAAACAGTGGAAGAAACAGTAGTTGAAGAGAAAGTAGAAGAAAAATCTAAAGACAAAAAAGAAGAAGCTGCAGAATAGCTTCTTATATATTTCTTTCTATGAAAATAGATATTGGTTCAATAATTAAAACTCATGGATACGAAGGTGGAGTAGTTTTGAACATTGAAAGCAATTTCAATATTGAACTGATTGAAGATTGTATTAATAAAAAGGGATTAGTGTTCATTGATATCGATGGAATACCAGTCCCTTTTTTTATTACAGAAAAAGTTAAAGTGCTCAATAATAAATCTATATTGCTTTATTTAGAGAATATTGAAGACGAAATTAAAGCGAAAAAAATTGTGAATTACAGAATTATGCTTGAAGAAAGTTGTAATGAATTAAGCAATGAAAATGAATTTAGCTTTGAACAACTAATTAAATATTCTGTTTTTGATGTTAATTTGGGTTTAATTGGTAAAATAATTGATTTTATGGATATTCCTTCAAATCCTTTATTTGTAGTGAAAAAGGAAAACGAAGAAATATTAATTCCAATAAATAAAAATTTTATCATTGAAATAGATGATAAATTAAAAGAATTGAAAATAGAATTACCAGAAGGTTTAGTTGATATTAATTCTTAACTATTCAATGTCAAGCTCTTCATAAATTGAATTTTGACTTAGAAATTCAGGAACTATTTCTTTCATTTTTCTAACAATTAAATAATCGTTATTTAGCTGAATAATATTTATTAATAAATCAATTTCCTCTTTAATTGTTTCAAAAACATATTCTCTTGTTTTACCAATCATTATTTGAGGGTGATGCGTAGGAAGAGTATTTTCTTTGTTATTTAATAATTCTTCGTACAATTTTTCGCCTGGACGCAAACCAGTATAGTTTATTTTAATATCTTTTCCTAATTCAAGTCCTGAAAGTCGAATCATTTTTTTAGCTAAGTCAACAATTTTGACCGATTTTCCCATGTCAAAAATGAAAATTTCACCTCCTTGGCCCATAGAGCCTGCTTCAAGCACTAATTGGCAAGCTTCAGGAATAGTCATAAAATATCTAGTAATATCCGGATGAGTAACTGTTAGAGCTTCTCTTTTTTCAATTTGCTTTCTAAACCTATTAATTACTGAACCATTTGAGCCTAAAACGTTACCAAATCGAGTTGTAATAAATTTAGTCGATTTTAAATTAAAATTTAAACTTTGACAATAAATTTCGGCAATTCTTTTAGACGCACCCATTACATTTGTTGGATTTACAGCTTTATCTGTAGAAACCATTACAAATTTATTGACTTTATATTTAACTGCCAAGTCTGCCAGTGTTTTTGTTCCCAGAACATTTGCTCTCACTGCTTCGGCTGGGTTATTTTCCATCATTGGAACGTGCTTATATGCAGCTGCATGATAAATTGTAGAGGGTTTATGTGTTTCAAATATTTTTTCAATTCTGTATTTATCAGTAACATTTCCAATAATTATTTTAAAATTTTTAAAGTTGTGTTTTTCTTGTAACTCTATTTCTAATTCATACAGAGGCGTTTCTGCCTGATCAAAAATTAAAATTAAATTTGGTTTGAATCGTAGTAATTGTTTTACAATTTCGCTACCTATAGAACCTGCGGCTCCTGTAACTAAAATTGTTTTATTCAGAGTGTCTTTTTTTATTTTTTCTTCATCTAATTTAATAGAATCTCTTTCTAAAAGGTCTTCGATTTTTACTTTTCTGATTTGATTTACGCTAAGCTCACCATTAATCCACTGATTTACATCTGGTAAGGTGAGCACTCTTATTTTGTAGTCTAAGCAGAGGTTAATAACATTATTTATTACTGATTTATCAAATTTTGAATCTGCAATTATTAATGTTGTTACTTCGTATTTTTCAAAAATATTTTCAATTTTCTCTGAGCTATAAACACCCAATCCATCTAATTTATTACCAGTTTGATTTCCTGTATTATCAATAAAAGCAACAACTTTTAATTGTGATTCTGAGTCTTTTGCAAGTGTTCTTTTTGTGATTAATGCTAAATCGCTTATTCCAAAAATTACTGCATTTTCCTTTTTTTTAGAATTAGTGAATAGTTCAATATAAAGAGATTTAACAAATAGCCGTGAGGCTGTTAGAAGAAATACATTAACAAGTAAATCTATTCCTATTACAGAATGAGGAATCATAAAAGCATCTGTAATAAAATAACTTACAAGGTTACTTAATGTTAGAAATAAACTTCCTAATAAAATAACATTAAAAATTCTTCCTGCATCTTTAGTTCCTGTGTATCTTACAATTCCTGTATAAAGTTTACTGATTAAAAAACTTAAAAGCCTTACTGATAGAACAAATGGAATTACCCAGTAAAAAGAAGTTGTTTTTTTAACATCAAGATAATCTTCAGGTAAAACAAAGTTGAATCTTAGAAAATAAGCCGAAATAATAGATATAGTTGTGATGCCCATATCTATTAATAAAATTATCCATCTAGGAGTATATATATTTTTAGGGAAAATATTAATCATAAGAAATAATAATTTTATATAATATTTTTATGTTAACTGCAATTTACTAATAAAATATATTATTAGTTTGTTTTTAGTAAAGAAAATCGTTATAAGGAAAACGAGTAATATGAACCTTTTTAACATATTCGTATAGTCTTTCTTTAAGGTCGTCAATATTAATTTTATTTTTTGCTGAGATAAAAAATGATTTTTCATTGTTTTTTGAAAGCCAAAGACTTTTTAAGTCTTCCAAGCTGTAATTTTCTTTTGTAATTGGCGTTAAATCATCATCGTCTTTTTTAATGTATTTATAAGCATCAATTTTGTTGAATATGATGTATGTGGGTTTATCTTTTACTCCAATTTCGACAAGAGTATTGTTTACAACGTTAATTTGATCTTCAAATCCGGGATGAGAAATATCTACAACATGTAGTAATATATCAGATTCTCGGACTTCGTCTAAAGTTGATTTGAATGATTCAACAAGATTATGTGGAAGCTTACGAATAAATCCAACGGTATCGGTTAAAAGAAAAGGCAGATTTCCGACAACAATTTTTCTCACTGTTGTATCAAGAGTAGCAAAAAGTTTATTTTCTGCAAAAACATCTGATTTACTTAAAATGTTCATAAGTGTTGATTTGCCGGCGTTTGTATATCCAACAAGAGCAACACGAATTAATTTTCCTCTGTTTTTTCGTTGAACTGTTTTTTGTTTATCTATTTTTAATAATTGAAGTTTAAGCTTAGCAATATTATCCCTAATTATACGTCTGTCTGTTTCAATTTCAGTTTCGCCTGGTCCGCGCATTCCAATACCTCCTTTTTGTCTTTCAAGGTGAGTCCACATGCGAGTTAGTCTAGGTAAAAGATATTGATATTGAGCAAGTTCCACTTGTGTTTTGGCGTGAGATGTTCTAGCTCTTTTAGCAAAAATATCTAAAATAAGGTTTGTTCTGTCTAAAATTTTACACATCAATTCTTTTTCAATATTTTTTAACTGGGAAGGACTTAGTTCATCATCAAAAATTACTAATTCTATATCATTATTTTTAATAAAATCTGAAATTTCAATAAGTTTTCCTGATCCTACAAAAGTTTTAGGATTTGGGAATTCAAGTCTTTGAGTGAATTTTTTTAGTGGTATTGCGCCTGCTGTTTCAGCTAAAAAAGCTAATTCATCTAAATATTCATAAACTTTTTCTTCGTTATTTTCTTGAGTAATTAAGCCAACTAAAATTGCTCTTTCCTGTTCTTTTTCAGGTATTATAGTTTCTAACATTCATTATTTTTTAAAGCACCAAAATTAATAATAATTTGCGAATAATAGAGCTTAATGTTTTAAGCTAAAGCAAAATGTTTTTTATAAGGGTTTAATTTTTTGATTTTGCTTTAAGAAGAAAAGTCTTCAATAGTGATTCTATAAAAGTTAATTAAAAAGCAAACTCATTTAGAATGATAATTGAAGACTTTAGAAATCGGAATTAATATTTTGTTTAAATATCAATTATTTAATTCTATAATTATTGTTTTTTATATCAGTTTTAATTTTTTGTTTTAAATTATCTGTTAGGTTTTTAAGCATAACATCTGTTGTTGGGAAACTTATTATTCCTTGCCCAATTATTTTTCTAGTTTTTTCATCTAAAGCATTTAAATCGCCATTTGCAAAGGCAGAAATATGTTGAAATTCATATGATGCACTTAAAGGTGTAGTTTCAATAATTCTTTTTGTTTTATTGTCCTGATATTCAACTGTAACTTCAATATTTGAATTTTTTCTTTGTGTTTTGCTGATAAGATTACAGCTGATTGTTTTGTATTTTTTGTGTTTAATATCATTTCCTAAAGAGTCTTTTTTTACATTTCCTTTATCGTCAAATTCATATAACCAACCATCTTCAACATCTTTTTTTATTTCTTCTTTGGTTTCTTTTAGTTGATCCGGGCTAATATAAATATTAACTATACTTACAACTATATTGTAATCATACGAAGGTTTTTGTGGATTATTGTAATATTTAACCCAATTTTGATCTAAATCTTGCATTCCAAAATCAACTAAGTTGAATAAATATTCAGGAGCAACATTTATTTCAGATTTATTTAAAGGAGTAATTATTACATGAGTAGTTCCTTTTTCAAGAGCCTGATTCATTAATTGGTCAATATCGCTATAATTATTTGAATAGGTTTTAGCTTTTACAAAGTGATTGTATGCATTTCGTACAGAAAGTTTGTCGCCCATAAGAAGCTCTAAACCTTTTCTGTAAAAATATTCCGCTGCATTTTTTTTTGCATTAACTATTTTTGAGCTGTAATCAATATGTTGGAAATTAGTTGTTTTGCCAACAACTCTTAAAGGTAAAACAGTTTCAGCTGTTTTTTGTCTGTTATCTAAGTTTGTGTATGATTTATAAATCTCTTCCCAAATATCTTTTTCATTTGAAACTTGCAATAAATTAATTTTGTCAAGATCTTGTTGATTAGCTTTTTGATAAGAAATTGTAAAAATTTCAGCTTGTTCCTGATCGTTTGGCTTTTTTTGCAGTTTTTTTACTGATTTGTAAAAAGCATCGTTATAATTTCCTTTTTCTAATGCTTTTTTTGCAGAATTACAAGAAAAAGAAAACAATATGGCTATAACCATAAAAAAGATTGTATTTTTCATAATATTTATTTTAATTTATATGCTATTTTGGTAAAAATAAAAAAAGTCCTGAATATTCAGGACTTTTTCATATTAAAATTTAAATTTTTACTATTGTAATTGGAAATTAATTGGTACAGTATACCAAACATTTACTTTTTTACCTCTTTGTTCTCCGGCTTTCCATTTAGGCAGTTCTTTAACAACTCTAAGAGCTTCTTTGTCAAGAATTGGATCTACACCTCTGGCAATTGATACTTTTTCTACATTTCCCGTGGATGTAACACAAAATCTAACATAAATTCTTCCTTCAATACCATTTTCTCTTGCAATGTTAGGATAATTAACATGAGTTGAAATGTATTTTCTTAGGCCTAATTCACCACCCGGAAATTCAGGCATTTTTTCTACAATAAAGAAAATTTGAGCTTCTTCTTCTTCTTCTTCTTCTTTTATTTCAACAAATTCAATTTGAGTGTTTTCATCAACATCAGTATCATCCATCTCAAATTCTTCTTCAACTATTGTTTTGTCATCAACAATGTTTAAAACTTCTACAACTTGTTGAGGTGGAGGAGGAGTAGTTGGAGGTGGCTCTTCCTGTCTTGTAACGGGAATATCTTCTTCTTCAAATTGAACATTGTCTCTTTGACCAAGATCGTCAACATTTCCTTTATGTGCAGTAACGTTAAAAGCTACAAGAATAGCTCCAAGCGAAATTACCAGACCTGCTTGGAAAAATATGCTTTTCCATTTTTCAAGATCTGCTTTTGAGTTCTTTTTTAATTCCATTTTTTTATAAGTTTAAGATTTACATTTACTGTTTAATGAAATCTGTTTTTATGCGCTTTTGATAATAGAGGGCATAAAGATACATTTTTCATCCAAAAAATAAAATTTTTTAATTAATTTTAAAAACTATTGGTATTGTATACCAAACATTAACTGCTTTGCCGCTTTGCTTTGCCGGTTTCCAATTAGGAAACGACTTAACAACTCTTAAAGCTTCTTTGTCTAAAATTGGATCAACGCTTCGAATTACCGATACTTGTTTTGTTTCTCCTTTTGTATTTACAACAAATCTGATATAAACTTTACCTTGAATATCTTCTTCAATTGCTTGTGTTGGATATTTTATGTTTTTTGCAATAAAATGTTTTAACCCTATTATTCCACCTGGAAATTCAGGCATTTGTTCTGCAAAATCAACAATTATCGGATCGCTTTCGATTTCATCAGGCGAATCAAAATCTGAATAAATATTGTCATCCGGCTCAACTTCAAAAGTTGGAATTTCTATTTGTTTAACTTCTTTTTTATCGTCCGGAATCAGTTTTATTTGACTAAAATGTTTTGGTGCTGGCGGTTTAATTTCCACTTGTCTTGTTATTGTAATTACATCAGTTTCAATGTTAATTCCAGCGATATTATCTGATTTATTATATGTTAAATGAGGTGTTGCCCATTCAAATGCATATAACATCAATGAAAATGCTATAATAAACCCAATTTGTAAAAAAAGGCCTCTTTTTTTATCTAAATCAACTTTTTCGTTTTTCTTGTTTTTCATAGCTTGTCCTTTTAACATGTGAAACTAATAAGTGATATATATAAATGGATCAACCGGTTGACTATTTTTTAGTAATTGATAATTAAAAATCGGATAAAGTCTTTTGTCGCCCGTTTTCCCGATTTTTTTGTTCTTTTTTATTATTTCATTTTCTTTATAATTTATTTTCCAAAGTCCCTTATAAATACTTGTTAATTCAGTATTGTGTTTTAAAGTAATTATTAGTTCTTCAACTCCCCAATTATCAAATGTGTCTATGTTAGTTATTATACCATTACTTGTTGCATAAATATCTGTAAAACTTTCTGTTGAAAAACTAATTTCGGGATGAGAAATTAAAATTTTTGTGTTTCTATTTTTATTTGATTTTTTTTCAAATTCTTGGTTAACATAAAAATTACTAATAATCTCAAAGTTATCTTTTACTGGTAATTGGAAATCAATATTTTTAAAAAATTGTAACTTGTTTGTTGATTTATTAATTTGATTAATTGTAAAACTATAACTAATAATAATTAAAATCATAACTGGAATTCCACCAAGAAATGAAATCTTTTTTAGTTTTTTTGGTAAAGGAAATGCAAGGAGCTGAAGCCTGTCTTTTATTGGAAACTTTGAAAATAGATTTGCAGCTTGCATCGAAAATTTATTAAATGATAATTTTACAATTAAATCAGAATAATCGTTAATATTATTTTTTTTAGAGATTTTAAAATCTACAATAAATTCATGGATTTCTTTTATCGTATGTTTTGCTTTATTTATAAAAGGATTAAACCAAAAAACTATTTCCAGAGCTTGAAAAATTAAAATGTCAATAGAATGCAATTGTTTAGCATGAATTTTTTCATGTTCAAATATTTGTATTTGTTCTGTTTGTGGTAAACTATAATATTTAGGGTTAAGGAAAATATATCTAAACCATGTAAAAGCTGTTTGTTTGCTATTTGTTTTAACAATTTTATATCTTTTTTCTTTAATAATATCTGAATTTTTAATTAATAAAATAACTTCTAAATTATTTTTAAAATTTACAATTGCAAACCTTAAAAGTCCTGATAAATAGATGATTAGCAAGATATTGTTTAAGCTGATTATATTGTTTTTATTAAAAAAACTAAATGTTTCCCAAAAATGTGTTTTAGAGTTTGTAATAACTACCAAAGCAGTTCCGTCAAGCGGATTTAAAAATTGAATTGGTTTATCATTAATATTAAATAAAATAATGTCTGAAGGAAAAGGAATAATTGGAATTATAATGCTTATAAATACAATTGACACTAAATAAAATCTATTCCATTCAAAATGTGTTGACTTATAAAACACATATTTGTAAAATGCGTATAATAAGGCAAAACAGATTGCAGATTCGATTAAATATGTCAAATAATTATTTATCATTATTTTTATTTTCAATAATTTTCTTCAATTTTATAATTTCTTCCATTTCCTCATCATTAATTACTTCTTCATTGGCGATAAATGAAACAACTTTTTCATAAGAGCCATCGAAATATCCTGAAATTAATTTCTTTAGAGCATGTTTTTTATATGCCGCTTTTGAAATTATTGGGAAATACATGTGTGATTTTCCAAAAGATTTAAAATCAACGAATCCCTTTTTTTCAAGTATTCTAACTATTGATGATATTGTGTTATATGGAGGTTTTTCTTCTTCCATTTCCTTAATAATATCATTCACAAATCCTTCTTTAATTTGCCAGAGAATTTGCATTATTTCTTCTTCTTTTTTTGTTAATGTTTCCATGCAACAAATATATAACTTATTTTCCAGTTTAACAACTTATTTTTCAGTTAAGTAACGTAAAAGTAAGTTGTTTGTTTTTATTTGTGTATTAAATGTTTGTAAATAAGAATATTACGAATGAAATTAATTTGAAGTTTTTATTAAAGATGTATTTATTTTTTGATTTCCATAATAATTTGATTATATATTTTAAGAAAATATTATATTTGCAAATCTTAAATTTAAAAAATTAAAGATTGAATAATAATGGGGGATTAGCTCAGTTGGCTAGAGCGTTTGACTGGCAGTCAAAAGGTCAGCGGTTCGATTCCGCTATTCTCCACACTGATTTATAATGCTTTACAGATTTATTCTGTAAAGCATTATTGTTTTGTACACACAAATTATAATTACTTATGTATTTTGATTTATCGATAAAAAAAACTCTTCATACGGTTGATGGTATAATTGATTTAGATGTGGAAATATCGGCAAATAAAGGTGAAATAATAACGCTCTTTGGTAAGTCTGGTGCAGGAAAAACCACATTGTTAAGAATTATTGCCGGATTAACAGAACCTGAAAATGGAAAAATTGTTATTGATAGCAAAGTGTGGTATAATTCTGATGAAAAGACAAATTTGAATGCTCAGAAAAGAAAAACAGGATTTGTTTTTCAGGATTATGCCCTTTTTCCTAATATGTCTGTTCAGGAAAATTTGTTATTTGCTAATAAAGACGAAAAAGATGTAGCAGAATTATTGAAATTAACAAACTTAAAAAATCTCGAAAATAGAAAACCAGATACTTTATCAGGAGGCCAAAAGCAAAGAGTGGCTTTAGCGCGGGCTTTAGTAACAAAACCGGATTTGTTATTACTCGATGAGCCATTAGCTTCTTTGGATCACGAAATGCGACAAGAGCTTCAGGATGAGATAATTAAAATCAATAATAAGTATGGCGTAACTATAATTTTAGTAAGCCATGATTTAGCTGAAATATTTAAATTATCAAAAAAAGTTTACATAATTGATAAAGGCGTTGTAGTTAATTCCGGTAGTCCTGAACATGTTTTTACACACGAAAGTTTTAGCGCAAAATTTCAATTTATTGGTGAAATATTAAAAATAAAAAAGGCTGATAGTATTTATATTGTTGATGTTTTAGTTGGAAATAATATTATAAAGGTTGTAGCAACAGAAAAAGAAGCCGGACAATTGAAAATTGCAGAAAAAATAATAGTTGGATCAAAAGCATTTAATCCTGTAATTAAAAAATTACCAATAGAACAATATGGAAATAGGATAAAAAATATTTGGTTTGAAAAAAAAGATAGTTAGTGTAAATATTTATAGAAAATTTACTTTATTATCTTCTTCTAGTTTGGTAGCAGTTAGATAATTTTCGTTTGTAAATGCTAAAGCCTGCTTTAAAAGATATCATTTGGTTTCTGATATCAGGTATGTTTTCTCCAGAATAAATATTTTTTATACCGTGTACGTATCTTAAATCAAGAAAAATTTCTTTAAATACCATTCCAAAGCCAATTGCTAAACCAGCATCAAATTTATTGAACCCATAATTAAAGTAAGGTTCCCAAGAAACTTCTCTGTCATTTTCTGTTGAATATGCACTATAACTATTTGAAATTAAATAAGAAATAACAGTACCTGCATAAGCATAATATCCAAGTTTTCTGCCAAATGCGGCTTTAACATATATTGGAATAGAAAAATAATCAAGATTGCTGTTTATTGTAACTTCAGTAAGCGGTAATGGTTGATACCAATATTTTACTCCTTTTTGTTCAAAATTTAGTTCTGCAACAATTGAAAATGGATTTGTGATTTCGCCTTCAATAAAAAAACCGGCAGCAATACCAATTTTAGGCAAATATGTTTTAGGAAAATCTTTTCCTGTATAATTGCTAATACTTAAACCACCTAATATTCCAAACCTGTTTTGAGCCTTCAGATTTTGTTGAAAATAGTAGAATGTTAATAAAATTAATATAAATTTGATAAATTTCATTTTGGTGGATAATATTTTTAGTCTAAAACAGATGTAAAACTAATTCCGATGGTAAAAACTCTATTTTTGAGCTTAAAATCATCATTTCTTCCAGTTGCATCTAAATTAAAAAATCCAATATCGTATTTAAGATCAAATTGCATTATAGCTGATTTTCTTCTTCTAGAGCGACCGGCTCTTTTTCTGTACTTTTTTTCTAAATAATGAATATATCCAAGTCCAATGGAGATACCGCCATCAAAAAATCTTAAGTCGTCTTGGAAAGTTTCGTCCACGCCAGTTGTAACTGTATATATTCCACCTTTTTCTTGAGTATTTTCCCAAGACGATTTAGAGTTTATTAAATACGCAGCATATGGACCTATTTTAGTGTAGAAATTAGTAAAATTTTCTTTTATATATACAGGAAGAACAACATAATCAAGATGATATTTTACTTTTATCGTATTTGTTGAGCCGAGAGCTGGTATCACGCTTTCAAAATGCATTCCTTTGTTTGCATATTCTATTCCTGTTTCTAGTGAAACAATATAATTAAATGGGATATCTATAAATGCATATGCATTTATTCCAAGTCTGAGTTTATTTTCATCAAATGTTTTGTCTCCATTTAATGCAGCGGCGTTTAGACCTGCATGAATACCAATAATTGGTTGGCTATAACTAATTATCGAAATTGAAATTAAGATTAAAGCAAATATTAAGGATTTCACATTATATAAATTCATTACAAAAAATAATTATTTAATTAATCTTTACAAAAAAACGGCCAAATTTATTATTTGTTTTATTTTGAACTTAAAAGATTATGCTAAATTATAAAAATATTTAACTCAGTATTATACATTTCTAATAATTAACTCTTTAAATAAAAATTTATACTATAATATGGGCATAACTTAATTGAAAATATTATTTTAAAATAAGTAAATGAAAATTTGGAATTTAAATAATATTTATTAATTTTGACCAACCGTTCAGTCAAAAAATATATGTCGCCAAGAACAAAAGAGCAAAATATAGATATTAGAAAAAATAAGCGAAAGTTAATTATGAATTCCGCCATTGAAGTTTTTGCCGAAAAAACATTTAGGGGCGCATCTGTAAGTTTAATTACTAAAAAGGCAGGTATTTCTAAAGGGTTGTTATACAGCTATTTCGAGAGCAAAGAGGATTTACTTAAACAAATAATATTTGAAGGAATAGATGAATTTATAGAAGTTTTTAATCCAAATAAAGATGGAGTTTTAACAGAAGAAGAATTTACTTATTTCGTCGACAAAACTTTTAGTTTGTTAGGACAGGACACTCATTTTTGGAAACTTTATTTTTCATTAATTGTTCAACCGGCAGTTATGGAGTTG
Organism: Bacteroidales bacterium; assembly: GCA_016937695.1. Lineage (GTDB taxonomy): Bacteria > Bacteroidota > Bacteroidia > Bacteroidales > NBLH01 > NBLH01. Next base: position 53,012 of record JAFGWC010000123.1, on the reverse strand, counting down.
GTTCAAGATAAATTAATTGAACTGGTTGATCCTTTTATTCAGATATTGGTTGAATATTATAGTAAAAAAGGAATTGAAAATCCTATGGCTTATGCAAGATTATTAGGTTCAATACTTGATGGTGTTTCTTTAAATTATATTGTTGATCCTGAGCATTTTCCGTTAAATGAAGTAAAAAAAATAATAATTGAAAAGTTTAAATAAAATAATTATTAAGCTATGTGTAAAAAAATATCAATTTTAGTGGGTTTCTTATTTTTAAATGTTGTTATGTATTCTCAAAATGCAACAGAAATTATTAAAAATGCTAATGATAAAGAAAGAGGAACTACAAATAAGGCTGAAATGACAATGACTATTCAAAGACCAACTTGGTCGAGAACAGTAAAATTTAAATCATGGGGAAAAGGTCGGGAATATTCTATGACAATAATAACATATCCTGCGAAAGAAAAAGGGCAAACATTTTTGAAAAGGAAAAATGAATTATGGAATTGGAATCCAACAATAAGCAGAATGATAAAACTGCCGCCATCAATGATGTCTCAAGGTTGGATGGGCTCTGATTATACAAATGATGATATTTTAAAAGAATCGTCAATTGTTGTTGATTATAATCATAAAATTATTGGAAATGAGGCTGTTTCGGGATATGATTGCTATAAAATAGAGATGATTCCAAAAGAAGAAGCAATTGTTGTTTGGGGAAAAGTTATAAAATGGATTAGTAAAACTGATTTTCTTCAATTAAAATCAGTTTATTACGATGAGGACGGATATATTGTAAAGACTGAAATTGGAAAAGACGTAAAAAAAATTGGTGGGCGTTTGTTGCCAACAAAAATTGAAATAATTCCTGAAGATGAATCCGGAAATAAAACTATTGTTATTTTAAATTCTGCAGAATTTGATATCCCTATTGAAGAAACATTTTTTTCTCAGCAAAATATGAAAAAAGTGCATTAGTAAGATTAAAGATAAAAGACAAAAATTAAAAGCAAAATTCAAATTAAGCATTTATGGTTTTAGAATAAAGATAATAAACTGTTTCTTTTAAATTTACTGATAATTAAAACTTTACAAACTTTTACTCTATGAATTATTTAAAAATAGCTTGGCGTAATTTATTTAGAAACAAAAGAAGGAGTTTAATTACAATTTCATCTGTGTTTTTTGGTGTGTTTTTCGCAGTAACAATGCGCTCGGCTCAAATAGGTTCTTTAGGAAATATGATAGACAATGTTGTTAAATCATATGCCGGCTATATTCAAATTCAGGACAGTGCATATTGGGAAAATAAAAGCATAAATAATTCATTTGAGATAAATTCTGATTTAGATTCTATATTAAACAATTCAAAATCAATAAATTACCACAGTCCGCGATTAGAATCATTTGCTTTAGCAGCTACAGAAAAAAACAGCAAAGGAGTTATGCTTGTTGGGATAGACTTAAATAAAGAAGAAAAAATCATTCAGGTATCGAAATGGTTAAAAAAAGGCAAATATTTATCTGAACTTAGAAATGAAATTTTAATTGGTTCCGATATTGCAAAATATTTAAAATTAGAGCTTGGAGATACTATAACCCTTATTGGCTCTGGTTATCATGGTGTAAGTGCTGCCGGTTTATTTGTGATTTCAGGAATAATTAAATTTCCATCGCCGGAATTAAATGGAAGAATTGCATTCGCAAATATTTCTGATATTCAGGATTTTTATTCAGCTCCTAACAGATTTACATCCATTGTGTTAATGGTTGATGATTATTCAAAAGTTGAAAAAGCATATAAAAAAATATCTGAAAAATTAGAAAAAAATTATCGGATTATGAGTTGGATAGAAATGCAACCGGAGCTTGTTCAATTTGTTGATAGTAAGACAAGTAGCTCTTTTGTTTTTATATTTTTGCTTTTTCTGATAATTGGTTTTGGAATATTAGGGACAGTAATAATGATGGTTGCCGAAAGAAAAAGAGAACTTGGAGTAATGATTGCACTTGGAATGAAAAAAACTAAACTATGCATAATTTTATTTATTGAGATTTTTTTAATGGGATTTATAGGTGTTTTTTCATCATCAGTATTAACATATCCGGTTTTTTGGTATTTCGAAAAAAATCCAATTCCAATTGGAGGCGAAGCTGGTAAAACTATGATGGATATGGGATTTGAACCACTATATGTTTTTTCAACAAAATCAGAAGTTTTTACAATGCCTGCAACTATCGTTTTTTTTATGGTAATTTTTATAAGTTTTTATGCAATTTGGTATATCAGTAAAATAAAGGTTATCAGAGCATTAAGGACTTAATGAATGTAAAGACAAAAGTAAAAAGATAAAAAATAAGCAAATAAATATATTGCGTAAAACACTGATTGTTAATAAAATAACTAATAACATGAACAATTTTATAATAGCTTGGCGCAATTTGTGGCGCAATAAAAGAAGAACATTAATAACTGTTTCGTCAATCTTTTTTGGTGTTTTTTTGGCCGTTATTATGAATTCTATGCAAGAAGGTTCATATTCTTCAATGATTGATAATGTTGTAAAATTTTATTCCGGTTATATTTAGATACAAAATGAAGATTATTGGGATAAAAAAACTATAAATAATTCGTTTGAAGAAAATGAAAAAATAAAATCAATAATTGAGAATACTTCGGAAATAATCTCAAGCACAAAAAGATTAGAATCGTTTTGCTTGGCTTCATCCGAACAATTAACTCAGGGCGCTTTAATTATAGGTATAAATCCTGAAAAAGAAAATGAAGTAACAAATTTGGAAAAATGGATAAGAAATGATGGCGAATATCTGAAAAATGGTGAAAATGGTGTTTTAGTTGGCAAACTTCTGGCTAAACATCTGAAATTAAATGTTGGCGATACTTTGGTAATTATCGGACAAGGATTTCATGGGATTGGAGCAGCCGGAAAATATCCGGTAAAAGGAATTTTAGAATTTCCATCGCCCGAATTGAGTAAGAACTTTATTTACATAGAAATTAAAAATGCTCAGGAATTATTTTCTGCACCAAATAGATATACTTCAATGGTTTTGATGGTAGAAAATCAGCAAAAATTAAAAATTGCAGAAAAAAAAATTAAATCGGAAATTGGAAAGCCGCTAAAAGTTATGACTTGGTCTGAGATGCAACCAGAACTTGTTCAAATGATTGATAGCGACAGAGCTGGTGGCATTATAATGATTGGAATTTTGTATATTGTTATAGGTTTTGGAATTTTCGGAACAATTATGATGCTTATGGCAGAAAGGAAAAGAGAATTTGCAGTAATGATTTCTGTTGGAATGAAAAAAATGAAACTCGTAACTATTGTAATTTACGAAACGATTTTAATAGGCATTTTTGGTGTTTTTTCAGGTTTTTTGTTCAGTTTTCCAATAACAGGCTATATGTCAAAAAATCCTATTGCACTTGGCGGTGATGCAGCACAGTGGATGGTTGATATGGGAATAGAACCTGTGCTTGCTTTTTCAATAGTTCCGGAAATATTTAGCCGACAAGCAATTGTGATTTTTATAATTGTATTGTTTGTTTCTATATATCCGATTATTTCTGTACAAAAATTAAATGTTATAAGAGCATTGCATGGTTAAATTAAAAAAAAGATTTAAGATTAACTGATATACGAATTACGATTACTTGATTTAAAAACATCGAAACTCGATTATTCGTCAATCAAGAAATTGTAATTTTTGAAAAAATGATTGAAGATAAATTGATTCTTTAAAAAGTGTAATTAAATGATTAATAGTAATTTGCGAATCTGAAAATAGTAAATATCAATTTTAAAATAAGTAAAATGGTAATTTGGACAGTAGCATGGCGGAATGTATGGCGTAATAAGCTTAGAAGCCTAATAATTATTACAGCTATAGCAGTTGGAGTTTTCGCCGGAGTTTTTACAACTGCATTTATGAAAGGAATGTCTGATCAAAGAATTGAATCTGCTATAAAAACGGAAATTTCTTTTATTCAGTTGCATAATCCTAAATTTAAAGAAGCTCAGGATATTGATGCTCTTATCGAAAAAGTGGATGAAAAAAATAAGCAGATTTCTGAAATTGCAAATGTAAGCGGACAAAGTGCCAGAATTGTGGTAAACGGAATGGCTTCTTCTGCAGAAACATCATCGGGAGTTCGTTTATATGGAATTAACCCAGATGAAGAGTTTAAAGTAACGAATATTAATGAAAAACTAATTGAAGGTGAATTTTTTGATGGAATTAAAAGAAATCCTGTTGTTATTGGACAAAAACTTGCCGAAAAATTGAATTTAAAGCTGCGTTCAAAAATAATTTTTACTTTTCAGGATTATGAAGGAAATCTTACCGGAGGCTCTTTCAGAATTGCCGGAATTTACAGAACAGATAATTCAATGTTTGATGAATCTACAATTTTTGTAAAAAAATCTGATTTACAAAGATTAACCATGTTGCCTGAAAATACTGCACATCAAATAGTTGTGAATTTAAATAATTATGAAGCAGATAAAACAGTTAAATCAGAAATAGTAAAATTATTCCCTGACTTGGACACTAAATTATGGACAGAACTAAAGCCAGAGCTTGCTTATTTAACCGAAATCATGGGAGTATATATGTATATTTTTGTCGGAATAATATTGTTTGCACTTGGTTTTGGTATTGTAAATACTATGTTAATGGTTGTGCTTGAGCGAGTTAAAGAATTAGGAATGCTTTTAGCCGTTGGAATGAATAAATTCAAAGTTTTTGAAATGATTGTTCTCGAAACCGTTTTTCTTTCGTTAACAGGAGGTGTAATAGGAATTATTATTGGCGGATTAATTTCAAAATACTTTTCTGTAAATGCTATAGATTTATCGTTATGGTCAGAAGGATTGTCAAAAATTGGCTGGGGAAGTTTGGTTTATACAAGCATTGATTTTGAAATGCTTATCAGTATTACATTAATGGTAATTGCAACCGGAATTTTGGCTGCAATTTATCCGGCAAGAAAAGCATTAAAATTAAATCCTGCTGATGCATTAAGAACAGAGTAGAATTTAAAAAAAAACTTATATGTTCTTAAATGCCTTATGTGATTCAATAAAATATCAATTTAAATTAACATTAAACATATAAAAATATTTTATCATGAGTATAATTAACATTGAAAATATAACTAAAATTTATACCGAAACTGAAGTAGAAGTACATGCAGTAAATGGCATCGATTTAACATTCGAATCCGGCGAGTTTGCCGCTATTGTTGGACCTTCAGGCTCAGGAAAAACTACACTTCTAAACATTCTTGGAGGATTAGATAACCCAACCAGCGGAAAAATTACAATTAATAATACTGATATCAGCAATTTATCCGGATCTCAATTAATTGATTTTAGATTATGGAATATCGGCTTTGTATTTCAAGCCTATAACCTTATTCCTGTTTTAACAGCAAAGGAAAATGTTGAATTTATTATGCATCTTCAAGGCAGAAAAAAAGATGAAAGAGATTCCAGAGTTAAAGAACTTTTAGAAGCTGTTGGTTTAGGCGACAGATTAAAAAGTCGTCCATCGCAACTGTCTGGTGGTCAGCAACAAAGAGTTGCAGTGGCAAGAGCACTAGCATCAAAGCCTAAATTTGTATTAGCCGATGAACCAACAGCAAATCTTGATTCAAAATCAACAGAAAATTTGCTTGATATTATGGAAAAGCTTAATAAAGATGAAAATATCACTTTTATTTTTGCTACTCACGATGCCAGAGTTGTGAAAAAAGCAAGGCGTGTAATTACAATTGAAGATGGCAAAGTGGTTTCTGATTTGAAAAAAAATGGTGGAGAATAATTCTAGAAAAAACATCGAAAATCAATTATTCGTAAATCACAAAATTGTTAATATAAACATAATTTGAGATTACTTGATTAACGAATTACAATTACTCGATAAAAATACATAAGATGAATAAAATAATATCTTTAATATTGATATTGCTTGTAAGTTATAATATAAAATCTCAGGAAGAAAAACAAAAAAACTGGGAAATAACAGGATACATAACTAATATGCAATCTGTTCAGTTCGATAGTATTAAGGGAACATGGATAAATGACAATTTAATTCATAACAGATTGAATTTCAGTTGGTTTGCAAATGAAAAGTGGATTTTTAAAATTGGAATGAGAAACAGACTTATAACAGGCGAAAGCATTAAATTAATTCCTGATTATGCAAATTTTTTTGAAAGAGCTGAACAAGGATATATTGATATGAATTGGAACTTAATTAATGAAAAATCAGTACTTTTTAATACAAATATCGATAGATTATTTTTACAATACGAAAAACGAAATTTTAGCGCAACTCTTGGCCGACAAAGAATAAATTGGGGAAAAACTTTTGCGTGGAATCCTAACGATTTGTTTAATGCATATTCTTTTTTCGATTTTGATTATCCCGAAAAGCCCGGAAGCGATGCTCTTAGATTGCAATATTATACGGGAATGGTTTCTTCAATCGAAATTGCAGCTAAAATAAATAACAATGAAGAAATAACAGCAGCTGCCTTGTGGCGATTTAATAAATGGAATTACGATTTTCAAATATTAGCCGGAATATTAAACCAAAACGACTATGCAATTGGTGGTGGATGGTCTGGTGCAATTAAAAATCTCGATTTTAAAGGTGAATTTACATATTTGCATCCAAAAGAAAACATTAAAGACACAACAGGATTGTTAATAGCTTCTTTGTCAGTTGGTTATATTTTTGAAAATTCGCTAAATCTTCAATTTGAATTTTTATATTCTGATAATTCAGCAGCTGAAATTTATAGTTTTGAGCAATTTTATTATAAATCTTTAACAGTTAAAAACCTTGCATTTACAAAATACAATGCATTTGCACAAGTCGGATATCAAATAACACCACTTTTAAGCGCAAATATTTCCGGCATGTATTATCCAAAATTAAACGGATATTTTTTAGGTCCAAGTTTTGATTATTCCTTTACCGATAATCTATATTTTTCTTTTGTTGTTCAAGCTTTCAGTGCAGAATTAGAAAATCCTTTTACTCAAAATAAACAAAGAATAAATGCAACTTTTGCTTTTTTAAGATTAAAATGGAACTTTTAAACTTCTTTGGTTTTAAATAACATCGAAATATTAGAATTATCAGCAAAATTTACAATTTTATTTTAAATCTAAATGTGTTTTAAAATATAAGCACTTTAATTTTATTCTGACAAAAATCATATTCGAATTATTATTTGTAAGTTTGAAATAGTTTAATTTTGCAAAAAAAATAATTCATTGATTATGAGTAAAAATCAAAATAAAATATTGTTTTCAGACTTTCCTCCAATTCCAACTAAAGCTTGGGAAGAAAAAATCAATAAAGATTTAAAAGGAGCTGATTACGAAAAAAAACTTATTTGGAAAACCAATTCCGGAATTAATGTAAAACCTTATTATAGAAACGAGGATTTGCAGAACTTAAAGTATTTATTAGAAGCCAATACAAATAAACTTGAAAACGATTGGTTAATAAGGCAAAATATTAAAGTTGAAGATTTTGCAAAGGCTAATAAAAAAACATTAAATGCTATTAATAAAGGCGCTAATTCAATCGGATTTATTTTTTATGAAAAGCAAAATATCACAATTGATAATTTTAAAACGCTTTTTGAAAATTTTCCATTCGATAAAGTAGAAATTAATTTTTCTGCCGGAAAATCTATAAAAAATATTTTTGATATTTTCGTAAATTATTGTAAATCAAGTAAAATTGATACTAAAATCATTAAAGGCTCTTTCGATTTCGATCCTTTATCTTATCTTGCAATTACAGGAAGAATTATTGATAAAGATTATTTCGATAAAGCTTTTTTCGAAAATTTGAATCAGCAATTTCCTAAAATGCAATTTATTGCAGTAAATGCTTACAATTTTAAAAATGCCGGCGCTTCAATTCTTCAAGAACTGGCTTTTGCAATTAGTATTGGAAATTGTTATTTGTCAAAATATACAGAAGAAGGAATAGATATAAATCAATTAGCGCCAAGCATAAAGTTTAATTTCGATACATCATCAAACTATTTTCTTGAAATAGCTAAGTTACGGGCAGCCAGATACTTATGGTCAAAAATTGTTGAGCAATATAATCCTTGTTGCTCAGAAAAAACAAAGATGAATATTCATTCTTTAACATCTTTATGGAATAAAACTAATTACGATCCATACGTAAATTTGTTACGTACAACAACAGAATCAATGTCGGCAGTTATTGGTGGAACAGATTCTTTAACAGTAAATGCTTTTGATATTACATATAAAAATGCTGATGTTTTTTCTGATAGAATTGCTAGAAATCAGCAGATAATTTTAAAAGAAGAATCATATTTCAACAAAGTTCAAGATCCTTCAGCTGGTTCATATTATATCGAAAATCTCACAAATTCATTAATTGAAGAAGCTTGGAAATTATTTTTAACAATTAACGAAAAAGGTGGATTTTTTGAATCGCTAAAGCAAAACTTTATTCAAGATGAAATTAAAAGAATTGCTAAAAAAAGAGATATGGATATTGCAACAAAAAAAGAAATATTGCTTGGCACAAACCAATATCCAAATTCAAATGAAAAAATAAAAGACGATATTAAAAATACAAATATTTTTGATGTTGAAATTGATAAATCAGATAAAATAATAGAGCCAATTCGTTTATATCGAGGCGCACAGGCATTTGAAGAAATAAGATTAAAAACTGAAAATTTTATTGGAAAAAAAACCGAAGCGTTTTTGTTTACATACGGAAATTTAACAATGCGAAAAGCAAGAGCAGGTTTTAGTTCCGATTTTTTTGCAAGTGGCGGATTTAAAGTTATTGATAATGATGGTTTTAATACAATTGATGAAGGCATTGAAGCTGCAAAAAACTCAAAAGCCGAAATTATAGTAATTTGCAGTTCAGATGATGAATATGAAACAATTGTTCCTGAAATATTAAAAAAACTAAGCAAAGAACAAATAATTGTAGTTGCCGGATATCCAATAAATATTTTAGAACAACTTAAAAATGAAGGAGTTGAATACTTTATTCATGTAAAATCCAATGTTTTGGAAATGCTTTCAATATTTCAAAATAAATTAGGAATTAAGTAATATAATTTATCATTTTTAATTTAAAATTTACAAATTTTCAGATGAAACCAGATTTTAAAAATATAGATATAAAAAAAGCTTCAAAATTTGATGTCAAAATTACTGATATATCAAAAAATGAGCTTTGGAACACACCAGAACAAATTCCGGTAAAAAGTAAATATACAAAGGAAGATATTGAAAATATGGAACATCTTAATTACGCAGCAGGAATTCCGCCGTTTTTAAGAGGGCCATATTCTGCGATGTACGTAATGCGTCCTTGGACAATTCGTCAATATGCAGGATTTTCAACAGCCGAAGAGTCAAATGCATTTTATCGTCGCAATCTTGCAGCAGGTCAAAAAGGACTTTCTGTAGCTTTCGATTTGGCAACGCATAGAGGCTATGATTCTGATCATGAGCGAGTTGTAGGTGATGTTGGAAAAGCAGGTGTGGCAATTGATTCGATATTGGATATGAAAATCCTTTTCGACCAAATTCCTTTGGATAAAATGTCGGTTTCAATGACAATGAATGGAGCTGTTTTGCCAATTATGGCATTTTACATTGTTACTGGACTTGAACAAGGAGCTACTTTAGAGCAGCTTTCAGGAACAATTCAGAATGATATTCTTAAAGAATTTATGGTGCGAAATACGTATATATATCCACCGGAATTTTCAATGCGTATTATTGCTGATATTTTTGAATATACATCACAAAAAATGCCTAAATTTAATTCAATTTCTGTATCAGGATATCATATGCAAGAAGCAGGAGCTACTGCCGATATTGAGTTAGCATATACACTTGCCGATGGACTTGAATATTTAAAAGCCGGAGTGCAAGCCGGTTTAGACATAGATGCATTTGCACCTAGAATTTCATTTTTCTGGGCAGTCGGTATGAACCACTTTATGGAAATAGCTAAAATGCGTGCTGCCAGAATGTTATGGGCAAAAATTGTAAAAAAATTTAATCCGAAGAGTGAAAAATCTTTAGCTTTAAGAACGCATTCGCAGACTTCAGGCTGGAGTTTAACCGAACAAGATCCGTATAATAATGTTGCCCGAACTTGCGTTGAAGCAATGGCGGCAGCTCTTGGACATACTCAATCTTTACACACAAATGCCCTTGATGAAGCAATTGCTTTACCAACTGATTTTTCGGCACGTATTGCGCGTAATACTCAGATTTATATTCAGGAGGAAACAAATATCTGTCGTTCGGTTGATCCTTGGGCAGGCTCGTATTATGTTGAATATCTGACACATGAAATAGCACAAAAAGCTTGGGCGCTTATAGAAGAAGTTGAAGAGCTTGGCGGAATGGCAAAAGCTATAGAAACCGGAATTCCAAAAATGAGAATTGAAGAAGCTGCTGCAAGAAAACAAGCACGAATTGATTCAGGTTTAGATACAATTGTTGGTGTAAATAAGTATAAATTAGAACATGAAGATCCTTTGGATATTCTCGAAGTTGATAACACAACGGTTAGAGAATCTCAATTAAATAGATTGAAAAAGTTAAAAGATGAAAGAAATGAAGATGAGGTAAAAATAGCTTTAGATGCAATAACAAAATCAACAGAAACAGGAGAAGGAAACTTGTTAGAATTAGCGATAATTGCTGCACAAAAAAGAGCTACACTTGGAGAAATTTCAGATGCTATGGAAAAAATTAAAGGAAGATATAAAGCAATAATCAGGTCAATATCAGGCATATATTCATCAGAATCAGCAAAAGACAAAGACTTTTTGAAAGCGAGAGAACTTGCTGATAAGTTTACGGAACTTGAAGGACGAAGACCAAGAATTATGATTGCAAAAATGGGGCAAGATGGACACGACAGAGGCGCCAAAGTTGTTTCTACAGGCTATGCTGATATTGGTTTTGATGTGGATATCGGACCATTATTCCAAACTCCTGCAGAATGTGCAAAACAAGCCGTTGAAAATGATGTTCATATTTTAGGAGTTTCTAGCTTGGCTGCCGGACATAAAACATTAATTCCGCAAGTAATTGAAGAATTGAAAAAACTTGGTCGCGAAGATATTATGATAATTGCCGGCGGTGTAATTCCACATCAGGATTATCAGTTTTTGTATGATGCCGGTGTTGTTGGTATTTTCGGTCCCGGAACTTCAGTTTCTGCAGCTGCTTGTAAAATTTTAGATATTTTAATTCAAAGCGTAAGCTAATAAATATAAAAAAGCACTCGTAAAGAGTGCTTTTTTATTAATTCGATAAGAATATTTATTTTTTTTCTGCTTTAATTACTTCAACTGCACTTTCTATATGTAATTCATTTTCAGTTAATTTAATAATATCATAAGTGTATTCTGCATCTGTAGATTTAAATTTGTTAATTAAAGGCAAATTTAAAGATGATTTCAGATCTAATACAAAATCTAGAGTTAATTCTGTTTCATCATCATTAAATGCCCAAGTGCCATTAATTATTACTGGGTCTGGATTTCCTGGAATAATAAGCGCAAATGTGAAATCTCCATCATTTTCAAATTTTAATTCTATTATTAAATTAAAATCAGGATATGGAATTAATGTGAATGTATCACTATACCAACTTGTTATATTCCAAGTTGTAGTTAACATGTCTTTTTTTGTAAGTTTATCTTCATCTTTATTGCAGCTTGAAAAACTTACAATTGTTAATGTTATGGCCAAAATAGCCACAATCATTTTTTTGAATTTGTTATAAGCATAATATCAGAATTTAGTTAATGAATAATCAAATTTCCATTAATCAGTAAATCAAGGCATTATGTTTTTTGATGAAGTTTTTATTAAAGTTACGGAAGTTTTTTTTATGATTATATAAAAAAAATGATAAATTTTAGTTTTATTGAATATTTTATTCAAGAATAATTTTTTTAAGTATTAAATTATCTGAATTTTTAATTCTAATCATATAAGTTCCACTTTTTAATTGCTGTAAATTTATTTTTTCTTTAAAAAATTGTAAACTGTTTTTGAATTCTTTTTGTATTATCAGATTTCCTGAAATATCATAAATTTCAATGTAAGTTACTGATTTACTTTTATTTACAAACTCAATTGTTAAATTGTCTTTTGCAGGATTTGGATATAATTTTATCGATTTATCAAATGAAATTTCATTGATATCAGTAATATTTTGAACTGTAATTAAAATTGTATCAGAATTTTCACACATATTATCGTTGGTAACTTTAACATAATAGCTATAATTACCTGAACCAATATTTCCATTAAATGTAATAGTTTGTGTAGTTTCTTCAGTATTCCACAAATAGCTGTTAAAGCCAATTCCGGCATCTAAACTTATCGATTGATTTGTATAAATTGAAGTGTCTTTACCAATATAAATTTCGGGAGATTCCAAAATATTTATATCTATTTCATTGCTTTCTGCTGTGCAACTGATATTTGTTATTTTTACTTTGTAACTGCCTTCTTCAAAAGCAAAATAATTAAAGTTTGTGGCATTTTTTATAGTGTCATCATTTTTAAACCATTGATAAGAATAACCCAAATCATCAGACAATTGAAGATTTACATTTTTTCCATCGCAAATAGTTGTTTTATCTGTTGCTGAAATATCTGTAGAAGATGGCTTTTCGTTATATCTAACTTGTACTTTTTCCGATTCACCGATACAATTATTTTCTGTAACTTTAACAGAATATAAACCAGTTTGGTTAACTCTTAAATAAGAATTGTTTTCATTGGAAATCAGCATATTATCTTTTGTCCATTGAAAATTTGGAAATGCCCAATGTGTGCTCAAATAAATATCCGCATCGCCAATGCATTTGTCAAAATCGCCGGGATAAATAAAAGGACTTGGACATTCTTCCGGAAATTTTACTTTAATCGAATATTCACCTTCAGAATTTCCCATATCATTATTTCCATCTATGACAATATAGTATGTAATTCCGCCAATTACATGAAATTCATTTATTGAACTTGTAGCGCCGTGTTCCCAAATTCCGAAAGTATTTATACATGTATTCTCATTACATGCCGATAACAAAAGTGCAAACATTTGTCCTTCAAGTGTTTCTGAAAATTCTAATTCTGCAATTCCAGAATATTCTGGTGTAAAGGAATGAATTATTTCTTTGTTTGTTAAATTCCAGAAACAAGAGTAATTATCAATATTTGAAGTTCCATTTAAAGCAGTATTTCCGTAAAAAGTTATATTATTTTCTAATTCAATTGCAGTACTGCAATCCATAATTCCTGTTTCCGGAATTTGAAATGAGATTGAACTTGTGTTTAAATCTTCATCTGTCTCATTTACAGTATTTTCCGAGTCAATTTTTAAAATAATGTACTTTGTTCCCGCAGTTAAACCTTCTGGTAAATTAACAAACTCGCTTATAGAAATTTCCTGTTTCGAAATTAAAGCCGAAACATCAGAAAAACCAATAGAAATATCATCGCCACTTAATTCATTATCTTCTGAAAGAAAATATTCGAGTTTATTTGAGGCTGCATTTGAATTACCAATATTTTTAACTCTTGAATTTATTTGAAAAGTTTGTCCCGGCATAATTAAATAAGGCTCAATTTTTGGAAATTCCACAATTAAATCAGCTTTTTCATCAGGACAACTGACTTCTAAAGTATATTCTCCTTCGTTTGCATATCTTCCATCAACAATAATGTAATAATCTCCAATTTCGGCATTATCTAAAGTTGCATTTAAATCTCCGTTTGCCAAGCATGCATTTCTGTCGGCGTATTTTAAAATAAAAACATCCAAATCATTATCATTTAGATTTGATAATTTTGCTGAAATTCTACCTGAAAAGGCTGTAGATATTTTGTGAATTTTTTCTTTTCCTGTAGAATGAAAATATGAACCCGAATATGAATTTGCTAAATTTAATCCATCAGAAGTTGTTGAATTATAAGGATTTGAAGAAGTTAAAATAACAGCAGATAAACTATCGAATTTTTCTTCAAGATGTTTTGGAACTGCTCCAACAACAGCCGATTGCGAATCTGTAAAATCGGAGCCTCCGGGAGTTAAATCATCTAAAAGAAAATAACCGTTGTACGCGCCGCCCCAACCCCAATTAAAATGAAAGTAGTCTGAATCGTCATATCCATCGCAATTAAAAGCGTGTCCGCCTGTTCCGTATCCTACATAATACATTGGTTTGCCGTTATCTATTTCGTTTCTAATCAGCTTTTTCCAATTTTCATCAGTATAATTGTATTTGCTTGTATATAAAGCATTTGAAGAATATTTGAAATAATTTACCATTGCAGTTCTAGCTGATGAACCGCTTGCGCCAGAACCACTCGGACTGTAATTCATATTAACAGCAACTCCGCAGTGATAAAGAAGTTGAGCAATATCATCATTATATGCAGATACATAATTTGGCATTTCAGACCATTTATAGTTAGTGTTCTCAAAATCAGCATATTGATAGCCATAAATTGAATGTGTATATGAATGTTCTCCTTCACCATAATCAGGATAATTATAATATTTCATAACCTGAGCGTATGCAGTAGCAACACAACCTGCCCAAACATGTCCGTCAGAACCACCAGTGCTGCATTCAGGACATAATGTATTGAAATATTTACCTTGATTCCAGCTTGTTGACAAAAGTTCTGATACGGCTTTTATTGTTGTTTTATTTGAAAATTCTGTGTTTGAACTCAGTTTAAAATTATCTGTATTATATTTTTCCCAAAGCTTTTTAATTTTATCAGAAACAATATTTTTCGAATTTTTTGCTTTAATTATTTGATTATTCGTGCTTAATAACCAATCTGATAAAGCAGGCGGAATATTTTTTGAACTAAATTGGCTTGTTAAGGAATAAGCTAATATGGGATTTACTTTATTATTTGCTGATATTATTACAAAAGAATTAAAATCTTTAAAATTTAGAATATAAAATGATTTTTCTTTATTTGAAAACTCAATATCTTCAAAATTATGTTCATAAAAAGATAATTTATTGATAGTTATGTTTTTATTGTTGCTGGATAGTTTTTCAAAAAGGAAATTTTCAGCTACTTTCTCAGCTGTTTTTTTATCAATATTTTGTGCATTTATAAATGTGTAAAATAAAGTAAGCAGTAAAATTAATTTGGTTTTCATAGGAGTTTAAATTATAAATAATTCATATTTTTTAGACAGGTTTACATCTATTAAAGTTGCATATCAGAAAAATTTCAGTGTTTAAATAAATTAATGGCATTAATAATCTGAAACTCTTTTATATATTTGCAAAAAATTTAAAAGAAAGTTCAGCATTAATGGATAAAATAAGAAATTTTTGCATAATTGCTCATATCGATCATGGCAAAAGCACTTTAGCTGATAGATTATTGGAAAAAACTAACACAATTTCCGACAGGGAGTTGCACGAACAAGTTCTTGACGATATGGAGTTGGAGAGAGAAAGAGGCATTACAATAAAAAGTCATGCTATTCAAATGAATTACAGATATTTAGATAATGATTATGTTCTAAATCTTATAGATACGCCGGGTCATGTTGATTTTTCGTATGAAGTTTCACGTTCAATAGCTGCATGCGAAGGTGCATTATTAATTGTTGATGCAACACAAGGCATTCAGGCTCAGACAATTTCAAATCTTTATTTAGCAATAGAAAATGATTTGGAAATTATTCCTGTAATGAATAAAATGGATATGGCTTCAGCTATGCCAGAAGAGGTTGCAGATCAAATTGTTGAATTAATTGGTTGCGATAGAGAAGATATAATTGAAGCTAGCGGAAAAACAGGATTAGGAGTTGAAGAAATCCTAAAAAGAATTATTGAAGTTATTCCTGCACCCAAAGGTGATAATAATGCACCTCTTCAAGCTTTGATTTTTGATTCAGTTTTTAATTCTTATCGAGGAATTGTTGCATATTTTAAAATAGTTAACGGTAGTTTAAAAAAAGGCGAACTTGTAAAGTTTGTTAATACAGGAAAAGAATATTACGCCGATGAAATTGGTGTTTTAAGAATGACTCAAGAACCTCGGAAAGAGATGTTTTCAGGTGATGTTGGTTATATAATTTCAGGAATAAAAGCTTCAAAAGAAGTAAAAGTTGGAGATACAATTACAAGTGTTATTAATCCTTGTACTAATGTAATTGAAGGTTTTGAAGAAGTAAAACCGATGGTTTTTGCAGGAGTTTATCCTATAGATGCTGAAGATTATGAAGAATTACGGAATTCTATGGAAAGACTTCAGCTTAATGATGCCTCCTTAACTTTTGAGCCTGAGTCATCAATGGCGCTTGGATTTGGATTTAGATGCGGCTTTTTAGGTTTGCTACATATGGAAATAATTCAGGAAAGGCTTGATAGAGAGTTTGATATGAATGTTATTACAACTGTTCCAAACGTTTCTTATAAAATTACTACAACAAAAGGAGAAAAAATAGATGTTCATAATCCTGCCGGTTTGCCCGATCCAAAATATCTAAAAGAAATTGAAGAACCATATATTACATCTCAAATTATAACAAAATCTGAATATATAGGTTCAATAATGACTTTATGTTTAGATAAAAGAGGTGAATTAAAAAGACAACATTATTTAACTGCAGAAAGAGTTGAAATGACTTTTGAAATGCCTTTAAGCGAAATAGTTTTTGATTTTTATGATAAATTAAAAAGTATTTCAAAAGGATATGCTTCTTTTGATTATCAGCAATCAGGATATAAAGTAGCCAAATTAGTTAAACTTGATATTTTATTAAATAGTGAACCTGTTGATGCACTATCAACATTAATTCATCAGGATAATGCTTATAGTTTTGGAAAAAGAATGTGTGAAAAATTAAAGGAACTTATTCCACGTCAGCAATTTGATATCGCTATTCAAGCAGGAATTGGTTCAAAAATTATAGCGCGACAAACAGTAAAAGCCGTTCGTAAGGACGTAACTGCAAAATGTTATGGTGGTGATATTACACGTAAAAGAAAACTTTTAGAGAAACAGAAAAAAGGCAAAAAGAAAATGAAACAAATTGGAAATGTTGAAGTTCCACAAAAAGCATTTTTAGCAGTTTTGAAATTGGATTAAGTTGTAAAACTATATTAATGATTTTTTGAGCCATATAAGGCATATAAGTTAACTCTTATATTACTTATATGGTTTTTTTACTGACTGTTTTCTTCTAAATATTTTTTCAATTCAAATTTTTCGCCATCAAAAACACCATAAGTAAAATTGCTAAGCCAATCGCCTAAATTTATGTATTTACTTTTTTCTGAAATATCATGAACGCCAGGTAAATGTCTGTGTCCAAATATGAAATAATCAAAATGCTCTTTTTCTAATTTTTTTTTAGAATATGATATAAGCCATTCATTATCAATACCATGAAAAACAGGATAGCGTTCTGTCATTCTTCTATTGCTCGACCACGAATGTCCAATCCAAAGAGCAAAATCGGGGTGAAGGCGTTTAAAACACCATTGCAAAAATTTATTTGTAAATATTTTTTTTAGAAGTTTATACGAAAAATCACCTGGACCAAGTCCATCGCCATGAGCCATGAAAATTTTTTTACCTGAGTTTTCGATTATATATTCCTTTCGGTGAAGAATTACACCAATTTCTCTGGGTAAGTAATCGTAAATCCAAATATCATGATTTCCGGTAAATAGATGAATTGGAATTCCACTGTCTGAAATCTCGGCTAATTTGCCGAGCATTCTCACAAAACCCTGAGGTGCAGCACGTTTCCATTCGTGCCAGAAATCAAAAATATCACCAAGTAAGTAAATTTCTGCAGCATCTTTTTTTATTTCATCAAGCCATTTAACAAAAAGTTTTTCTCTTTTAAGACTTTTTTCAAAGTTTGGTAAACCAAGATGTAAATCTGATGCAAAATATATTTTTTTTGAAAGTTCCAATAGTTTAATTGATAAATTTATAAATCATCACAAAATAAAGTAAAAAAAACTTGTGAGCAAAACTAATAATATGAGTTCCTGAAAACTATAAGTCTCAAATAATAAATTAAAAATTTCAATTTGCTAAAACGTTTTATATAAGCAAGTTGGAAGACAAATTTAGTTTTTTAGAAATTGAGATTTGTTTGAAATTTGATTTTTGTATTTTATAATTTTAAAAACTAATCATTTTCGCCCCAGCGATATGTATTTGCTTCAATATCAGCTAAATCAAGAATTCTATTTACAACAGTGTCAACTAATTCGGTTATGTTTTGTGGCAAACTGTAAAAAGAAGGACTTGCCGGAAAAATTATTCCTCCAACATCAGAAATTATTTTCATATTGTTTATATGTATTTGATTTAAAGGAGTTTCTCTTGTTACTAATATTAACTTTCGTTTTTCTTTTAAGATAACATCAGCAGCGCGAGTAATTAAGTCTTCAGAAATTCCATGAGCAATTCTACCAAGTGTGCCCATTGAGCAAGGACAAATAATCATAGTGTCGTATTTTGCTGATCCTGAAGCAAATGGCGCAAAAAAATCATCTGGAGAATATATCTTGAATGGAATCTCGTTTTTATCAAAAATTCCAATTTCATGCTCCCAAACATCAATTGCATTTTTTGAAAAAACAAGTGAAACATTATTAATTTGTGATTTTAATTTTGCAAGATGGTTAATTAATTGTTTTGCATATATAGAACCACTTGCACCTGTAACTGCGATTATTATTTTCCTGTTTTTCAATTTATTTTATTTAAATAATAGATAAAAGTATCTTTTTTTTTATTTTTTTGTTATTAGAAAATTCATTTTTATATTTTTATATGCAAAAATTATTCTTTTTAAAAAAGCTTACGATTAAAAAAGCGTTTAATTTTTTAAAGCTTTTAATAAGTTTCAATATATCAAATATTTTAAAAAGACCATTCTATTGGGGAATGCCTTCAGGTATTTCTATTGAACCAACAAATTTATGCAACCTTTTTTGTAAGGAATGTCCAACAGGAAATCAAACCTTAAACAGAAAAAAAGGAAATATTGATTTGGAAATATACAAAAAAGCAATTAATGAATTAAGTTCTTATTTAACAAATGTTATTTTATATTTTCAAGGCGAGCCATATTTAAATAAATTATTGTTTAAAATGATAAGTTATGCTAATAGTAAAAATATTTATACTTCAACTTCAACAAATGGACATTTTTTGGATGAAGAAAATTCAATTAAAACTATAAAAAGCGGATTAGATGAGCTAATTATTTCAATTGACGGAATTACTCAAGAAGTGTATGAAAATTACAGAGTTGGAGGTAGTTTAGAAAAAGTAATTTCCGGAATTAATAATATTGTAAAAGCAAAGAAAAAGCTAAAATCAAAAAAACCATTTGTAATAATTCAATTCTTAGTTTTGAAAACAAATGAACATCAAATTAAAGAAATAAAAAAACTATCTAAAGCCTTAGGTGTTAATAAATTACAATTAAAATCGGCACAAATTTATGATTATAAAAATAATAGTTTATTAATTCCGGATATTCAAAAATATTCAAGATATAAAAAACAAAAAGACGGCAGCTTCGAAATCAGATCTAAATTAAAAAATAAATGCTGGCGAATGTGGACAAATCCGGTAATTACTATTGAAGGTGATGTGATTCCATGTTGTTTTGATAAAGATGCAAAATATAAAATGGGGAATATTAAAGAGGAAAGTTTTGAAAAAATATGGCGAAACAAGAACTATTGCAATTTTAGAAAACGAATTTTAAAATCGCGTAAAAACATTGATATGTGCAGAAATTGTACCGAAGGATTAAGAATTCAATAAAAAAGTAGTTACTCAAAAAATGAGTAACTACTCAAAATCAGAACTATGAAAATTCTTTATGATATTAACCTTTAAGGTTAGCTACTAAAAACTCTCTATTCAATCTAGCAATATGTGCAATTGTAATACCTTTTGGGCATTCAACTTCGCAAGCACCTGTGTTTGAGCAGTTTCCAAAACCAAGCTCATCCATAGTTGCAATCATATTAATTGCCCGTTTACTTGCTTCAATTTTTCCTTGAGGTAATAGTGCAAGTTGCGATACTTTTGCAGATACAAATAACATTGCCGATGAGTTTTTGCAAGTTGCTACGCAAGCTCCACATCCAATACAAGAAGCTGCATCCATTGCTTCGTCAGCATCTTCTTTAGGAATAGGAATAGCATTAGCATCTGGTACTCCTCCTGTATTTACAGAAATAAAACCGCCAGCTTGTAAAATTTTATCAAAAGCACTTCTATCTACCATTAAATCTTTAATGATAGGAAAACCGCCAGCACGCCAAGGTTCAATAGTAATAGTTTCACTATCCTTAAATTTGCGCATATGCAATTGACAAGTTGGGATAAGTGTATCTGGTCCGTGAGCTCTACCATTAATGTACATACTACACATTCCGCAAATACCTTCACGACAGTCATGGTCAAACGCAACAGGTTCTTTTCCTTCACCAATTAATTGCTCGTTAAGCACATCCATCATTTCAAGAAAAGAACTGTCGGTAGAAATATCTTTAACAGAGTAAGTTTCAAATTGACCTTTTGCTTTGGCGTCTTTTTGTCTCCAAACTTTAAGTGTGAGATTTATATTTTTTGACATAATATCTTATTTGTAATTTCTTGTTTTAACTTCAATTCCTTTATAACTAAGATTTTCTTTATGCAATTCAGGTTCTTGGTTATCACCTTTATACTCCCAAGCTGCAACATACATAAATTTATCATCGTGTCTTAGAGCTTCTCCTTCTTCTGTTTTGTGTTCAGAACGGAAGTGGCCGCCACATGATTCTTCTCTGTTTAAAGCATCTTTAGCCATTAATTCACCCATTTCAAGGAAGTCTGCAAGTCTGATAGCTTTTTCAAGTTCAACATTTACTGTGTTTGTTTCACCAGGAATTCTAACATTTTTCCAAAATTCTTCTCTTAAAGCTTTTATCATTTCAATACCTTGCTTAAGTCCGGCTTCATTTCTCTCCATTCCAACATGATCCCACATAATATGACCAAGTTTTTTGTGAATAGAATCAACAGACTCACTGCCTTTAACATTCATTAATTTAGCAATATCTGCTTTGGCATTTTCTTCTGCTTGAATAAACTCAGGCAATTTTGTATCAAAAGCTTTAACAGAGTGTTGATCTGCAAGATAGTTTTGAATTGTATAAGGTAAAACAAAATATCCGTCAGCTAAGCCTTGCATTAAAGCAGAAGCTCCAAGTCTGTTTGCGCCATGGTCTGAGAAGTTAGCTTCTCCAATAGAGAATAATCCCGGAACAGTTGTTTGTAATTCATAATCTACCCAAGTACCACCCATTGTATAGTGAATAGCTGGATAAATCATCATTGGAGTTGTATATGGATCAGCATTTACAATTTTCTCATACATTTGGAATAAGTTTCCGTATCTAGCTTCAATAACGTCCTTTCCAAGTCTTGCAATAGCATCCTTAAAGTCAAGATAAACAGCTTGCCCTGTTTCAACA
The DNA here is from genome assembly GCA_016937695.1 of Bacteroidales bacterium. GTDB lineage: Bacteria > Bacteroidota > Bacteroidia > Bacteroidales > NBLH01 > NBLH01. Next base: position 31,378 of record JAFGWC010000123.1, on the reverse strand, counting down.
CCATGACCTGCATCACATCTTTCTTTTGCAGCTCTTGAAGCAACATCTCGAGGTACTAAATTACCAAAAGCAGGATATCTTCTTTCTAAATAATAATCTCTGTCTTCTTCAGGAATTTGTTCTGGGGTTTTTTGTTTATTTCTAATTGCTTCAGCATCTTCTTTTTTAGCAGGAACCCAAATTCTACCATCATTTCTTAAACTTTCACTCATAAGTGTTAGTTTAGATTGAAATTCACCATGAACTGGAATACAAGTTGGGTGAATTTGTACAAACGAAGCATTTGCAAAGAATGCGCCTTTTTTATAAGCTTTCCATGCAGCACTTCCATTAGAACCCATAGCATTTGTAGAAAGAAAAAATACATTACCATATCCACCAGTTGCTAAAACTACAGCGTGTCCGAAATGGCTTTCTATTTCACCGGTTATAAGGTTTCTGGTAATAATCCCTCTCGCTTTTCCGTCAATAATAACAATATCGAGCATTTCTGTACGAGGATACATTGTTACTGTTTTTTTTGCTATTTGACGATTTAGTCCGGCATATGCACCAAGTAATAATTGTTGACCGGTTTGACCTCTAGCGTAAAAAGTTCTTGATACAAGAGCACCGCCAAATGACCGATTATCTAATAAACCACCATAATCTCTTGCAAAAGGAATGCCTTGAGCAACTCCTTGGTCTATAATATCGTTACTTACTTCGGCAAGTCTGTATACGTTTTCTTCTCTTGCTCTGTAATCTCCACCTTTAACAGTATCGTAAAATAAACGATAAATTGAATCGCCATCGTTTGGATAGTTTTTGGCTGCGTTTATACCGCCTTGAGCAGCAATACTATGAGCACGTCTTGGACTATCTTGGTAACAAAAGTTTTTTACTTTAAAACCTAATTCGCCAAGACTAGCGGCGGCAGAAGCACCTGCTAAACCAGTTCCAACTACAATAATTTCTATTTTTCTTTTGTTGGCAGGGTTTACAAGATTTTGATGCGCTTTATAATTTGTCCATTTTTCCTTTAGAATACCTTCAGGAATTTTTGAATCTAATTTTGTCATAATTCTATATTAATTATATCTGAAAACAGATTAATTAGAAATTTTACATAAAAATTAAAAAATAGAGAGGAATAATTGAAAATCCTGCTGCAATAATAACAGCATAAATATCACCAATTACTTCAAGCCTTTTTCTCCATACATTGTTGCTCCAGCCAAAAGTTTGCAAAGCTGACCAGAAAGCATGATGCAGATGTAAACCAAGTGCAATAGCTCCAATAATGTATAAAATTGAGTAAACAATGCCAAGTTGAGCGTCCATAAATAATCCTGCAACCAGAGCATAAGAATTATGCATCATTTCGCCATCGATATTGACTTCTGCTAAAAGAGGTGAACCTGAAACTTTAATTTTCCAGAAGAAGTTGATTATGTGAATAACCAAAAATACTAAAATTAATGTGCCCAAAACGTACATGTTTCTTGAGGCCCAAGTACTACTATGACCTTGTTCAAATTTTTTATATGCTTTAGGTCTTGCTTTCTGATTCTGTAAAGTTAATATAGAAGCATAAATTATATGGAAAATAAATCCGGCGGCCAAAATAGGCTGCATAATTTGAATTATTGGATTAAGGTCCATAAAATCAGCAACTACATTAAACGCATCAGAACCAGCTAATAAAAACAGATTTGCAGTTAAGTGTACAGCAAGGAACACAATTAGAAACAAACCTGTAATACTCATTAAAAACTTTTGTCCAACAGAGGACTTAAAAAATCCACTCATAAGTTATAGGTTTAAAATAAAATTAACATCATGCGTTTATAAAAAAAACTAATATGCACAAATGTATATTTTTAATAATGAAAATAAAATGTTAATAAACATGATAAAATAATTTAGAGTAATTTTAAATAACATGATATTTGTCATGTTTGCAGAAAATTAAGAAATTAGGAGTTGAAAAAAATATTTTATTAATTTAATTTTATTGAAAAAATTATATGGATAAAATATTTAGAATTGAAAATTCAGATTTTAGATATAAAATTGAAGGGCAAAGTGAAAAAGTAATTGTTTTGCTTCATGGTTATTTAGAATCGCTTGAGGTTTGGAACGATTTTTCATCAGAATTATCAAAAAAATATAAAGTAATAGTTCCTGATTTGCCTGGACATGGTTTTTCAGATGTTTTTTTAATTGAAAATTCAATTGGAAAGATGGCTGATATTGTAAAGTATATTCTTGTAAATGAGAGTGTTAATAAGTGTTTTGTTGTTGGTCATTCACTGGGTGGTTATGTTGCACTTGCTTTTTTAGAAAAATATCCGGAATTTTTGGAAGCAATTTCGTTATTTCATTCAAGTCCTTTTGCTGATAGCGAAGAGAAAAAAAGAAATCGTGATAGAGAAATCGAAATAGTAAAAGAAGGTAAAAAAGCTCAAATTTATAATAATCATTTTCCTAAAACATTTGCTGAAGAGAATATTGAAAAGTTTAAATCAAAAATTGAAGAAATGAATGATATAGCAAAAAACATGTCTGATGAAGCTATTATTCAGACTTTAAATTCAATGAAAAATAGAAAAGATAGAACAGAAATATTAAAATATATTAAAATTCCGTTTATTTATATTATTGGTAAAAAAGATAATTTTATTTCTATGGATATTTTAGAGAAGTTGGAGTTACCGGAAAATTCAGAAATTGTGGTTCTTGAAAAATCAGGACATATGGGTTTTATAGAAGAAAAGGAAAAATCTTTAGAAATAATTAATGGTTTTATTGATAATAAAATTAGATAAATCAGAGTTATTCTTATAAATAAAAAAAAGATATTTTTCTTAAATCTACTTTGTTAAAAATTAAAAATTTAATTACAAATGAAAAAAAAATCAATTATAATGTTAATTTTAGTTGTAACTTTTTTGTTTTCATTAAGTTGCAATAAAGATGAGTCTTCTCCATCTGTTAATTTTAATGATGTTAAAATTACCGTTAGCTTTGGTCAAAGTTTAAAAAATGCAGAAACGATACCAATGACATTAGAAACGCCAAGCAATTATTATATTGCTTTAAAAAGTGCAGTTTTAATCGGCGAAAATGAAACTGCAGATTATCAATTATTTAACAACTCAAATTTATCTAATTCTTTAGTTTTTGATTTTACTGATGAAAATATAAAAAGAAGTTTATTACAAGGCGATGATATCCCTGAAGGTGATTATTCGGGCTTAAAGATAGAGATTTATTATTTGCAAATGAATATTAATATTTCAACAACTAATAGGGGAGTTGAAAGAAGAAATATTAGAATATATTTATCTGATGATGCTGAAACGGAAGGAGGATTACACCAACCTGGCGATATGACTCAAATTAGTGATGGCGGAATTGAGTATGGCTGGTTATTGGGAGAGGGACAATTTCCTGATATGGATCCGGTTTCTCCGAGAGTTAGTGCCTATACACATGATGGTGACGGAGTTTCATGGTATGATTTTGCAGGAAAGTCTGCTAATAATTACGGCCCATTTGGCAATACTGATTTTATGAATAATGATCCACATCCGATTTATTATTCAAATGTAACTTTTAATTTTGATGAAAATTCAAGTGGTAAAACTTTAGTTGTTGAATTTGATGTAGAAGATTGTTGGCAATTTGAAGATAAAAGTCTAGATGGATATTTTGGTTCGGCAGATTTAGATGCTTTAAATCCTACAAATTGGAGTATGCAATTGCCTTTAATTTCGGTGTATTTAGAATAATTAAATTATAATGAGTTACTTGTGAAAATCAAGTAACTCTTAATTATGAATAAATTTCAATTAATTTATCAAGATTTCTTGTATCGTTTGGCATTACATCAATTGGAACAGGATTATTAATTTCTAAACTTAAAAGGAATCTTTTACATCTGTTTCTGCCTGTTTCTCCTTTAGTGCAGTATAAATCCATATATATTTCCTGCGCTTTTTTGCTGGCAAGAATTTCGCCTTGAAAAAGAGGACATTTTTCTGTTTTAGGACAATTATCAGTCATTATTTTAGTTTTGTTTGAAATAATATTGCAATAATAGAGCAAAAAATAGCTTTCATGAAATTTTTTTATAAAATTTTTATTTTTTGAGTTTATATTCTGCTAATACTTTGTTACAAGTTGATTTTCCAAGTGCAATCATTTCGTCTGCTTTGTAAAAGTCGAAAGTATTACATGCAGATTTTGAAATTTCAATAAGAATGTCTGGTTTGAATTCATTAATGGCTTGTTTACTTATTTTATTTTGCATCATATCAAAAGACCTATTTAAAATAGTAAGATATCCTAATTTTTCAGTTTCCTTTTCCTTTTCTTTTTTATTATTAGGAAATATTTTATCCCATCTTTCTTTAAATTCAATGCTTTTTAAAATGCTTTTTTGTTCTTTTTTTTCTTGTGCAGGCGTTTTATTTATTATCTGTATTTTTTCTCCAATAATATTTAATGAATTCAAATCAACAACAACTAATAAGTTTTTGTTATTATGATTTAACAAATTAATTGGTAAAGGGTTTAAAACACCTCCATCAACAAAAAATGAATTGTTATATTTAAAAGGTTGAATTACATTTGGAATTGCAACAGAGGCTCTTATAGCATTTTGCAGGTTTCCGTTTCTGAAAATATATTCTTCTTGTTTATTAATATCAACAGCAACAGCAGAAAAAGGTATTTTTAAATCTTCAATATTAATGTCTTTTATAAATTTATTAACTTCATTAAAAACTTTATTCCCCTTAATAAATCCTTGACTTCCAAAGCTAAAGTCCATAAGTTTGAATACATCAATTTTATGCAAATTACAAAGCCATTCTTTAAGATATTGTAATTTTCCTGCAGCATAAACTCCTCCAATTAACGCACCAATTGAGCATCCAGCAATTTCTTTTATTTCAAAGCCATTTTCTTCAAGTGCTTCAATAACGCCTATATGTGCCATTCCTCTTGCGCTGCCACTTGATAAAACTAATGATACTGGTGTTTTCATTTATTTTATTATGATAAAAATGGATACAATATTTTAGTTGCAATGTAGAAAATATATTGTTAACCCAAATTATTCATAAAAAATTTGGAGTTTAAAAGTTAAAGGTTCACAAAGTTTATTTCTAAAAAAAATATTATAGCCAAAAATTGAGCTTAAATTATATAACTACAAATTAATTAGCCATATTTATTTTAAACACTTTAGATTCTTCTTCATTGCTTATTTCTATAAAATATAATCCTGAAGCAAATTCGGAAATATCTATTTCAGTTTTAAGTCCACTAGGTTTTACTTTTCGAATTATTTTTCCATTAAAATCCATCACAATGATATCAATATCATTAGAATAATGATTGGTTTTCACGAAAAATACACCATCTGTTGGATTAGGATACAAAATTATTTCGCTTTCAGAAAGGGTTTCAATACCAGTTGTGCTTTTCACGGTTAAAATAAACTCATCAGAAACAGTTGCGCCTGATTTATCAGTAGCTGTTATTAAGATATTTATATTGTTACTATTATTTGCTGTTCCATAAAGTCGTCCGGTAACATAATCAAATTTTAACCATTCAGGCAAACTACTTCCATTAACTTGTTTTGCTGATAATTTTAACTCATCACCAAAATCAATATCATTAAATGTATTTGATGGAATTGTATATGAATAATTATTTCCTTCGTAAGTTTCCTGATCTGGGATTTCTGTAATCAATTCAGGAGCATCGTTTGCATTTAGTACTTCAAGTGTAAATGTTTGACTTGTTATTGAACCCAATACATCTTTTACCGTAAGTTTAATGCTTATTACGCCAACGTTATCATTAGTTGCAGTACCATTAAAAGTTCTACTTGTTTCATCAAAACTTAACCATGATGGTAATGAACTTCCATCAAGTAATCCTGCAATATAAGACACAATATAATCACCTTGATCGTGTTCTACAAATGCACTTTCGTTAATAGTAAAATTAAATGCTTCGTCTTCGTTTGCAGTTTGACTTGGAATATTTGCTTCAATTACAGGTGCATGGTTAGATTCAAATCTAATTTCAAACCTATCATTTGTGTAACCACATGTTGCGTTAAATGAATAAGTATCAATATCATTCAAGTATGTATAAACAGCTTTTTCTTTATCATATAAATACATATTTACGTTAGATTCGAAATTTTCAATATTTTGCACATTTATTGAATAATTGCCACCTGTTTTAAGATTCATTCCAATAGGAATAATTTTTCTATTAGTGAGTTCTGAACTTTCATCGCTCCAATTTATAGGAGCAAATGATTGAATAGCATATTTTTTATCACCCATAAGACTATAAAAAGAAATATCATTATTTCCTTCAACTTTAGCCCCATCATATAAATTATCAAACCCATCGCTAGCACCATTTAAAAATACAATTAACGCTTCGTTATATAAATCTCCATTTGCACTCACTACACTTAGCCTTAACCTTTGCGGATTATCTATTCTATAATATTTAAAGAATACTGTTTCGCCTGCTTCTCGCATTGTATTTGTAAAGGTTACATTTTGAGAAATTGGAACGCTGCTAGATTTTCTTACGAGGAAAGACTGTCCAATAGCAATTCTTCCATTAGGTGTATGTCCACCACCACCAGCAGTTCCAACGGAGCCTGCAAAATTCCATGCGGCATAATCATTTGATTGATAGCTGCTTCCATCACTTCCATCATCATCCCAAAAATATAATGTTCCGTTAATTATAGAACTGTTTTCTGAAATAAATTCATCAGCACTAATTGCAGAAGGATAAGGATTACCAATAAGATTCCAACCGTCAGAATCAACACCTGAACCTTGATTTGTAACAGCATAAGTTTTTGTTCCTGTATTAAATGAACCACCTGTTAAATTAAAAGTCCAGTCTTTTGTGTAATAAAAAGCATAACCTCTTGAAACTGTCATATTACCACTTGTTACCGGAGTCCATCCATAAGCCCAATTTGCATTAGTATTTGTTTCATCATATAAATAATAATTATTGTTTACTCCTGTTTCGCCGGGCATTATTCTGTAAAAAGTTATATTAGGAACAGTTGCTAAAGGGGCTGAAATATAATGAAAATTACCACCTGTTAAGAATCGTTCAACTGTAGCTATTCCGCCACCGCTGATATCCCCATTATCAATTAAAGTTCCAGTTCCTAAAGAATTGGATTTTAAGGTAATATCACCATCCATAGTTAAAGCACCACTTAATGTGAGCGAAGCAGTCGGATTTATAGTTAATGTTCTGTCTGATTGTAAATCCATTGCACTACAAACTGCATTAACTCCATCAACAATTGTTGGCTCATTTGTTACACCTGTATTTGGAATTATAATATTATCTACAGATGTAGGTACTATATTATTATTCCAGTTTGTAGTTTCATTCCATGCAATTGATGTTGAACCATCCCATGTTAATGTTGTAGGGGTGTATGTTGTACTTAGTGTAAAATAATTTCCATTTGCAAATTCATTAAAAGTAGTTGAATTTGCATTTTGTGTTACAGTACCTGCAGATTGAGTCCCAGTAATCAAATTACTTGCATCAACTTCTTCCCATTTATCATCTGTCGTAACACCTATTGTTCCCAAATCACGCCATTCAGTAATTCTCATACTATTCCTATTAGTCGCATCTGTGGTCATTCCACTATTGTCATCCCATCTAACACCAACTTTCGCAATTGCATTTGCCGGAGCTTTAATTCTCCAATATTCATTACTACTTACAACTTGCAATGGACTATTAAATAATGCTGGGTCAAAGCCATCAAAATTAGGATTATGGTTATAATATTCAATCTCCCAAATATCTGGACTTGTGCTTGTAACTGTGCTTGTAATATTTAATTCTCCATATCTGGTGTTATCGCCAACAGGGAAAGTAAATGAGCTTCCGTTATTGATATATTTATATAAAGGGCCATCAACAAATTTACCAATACCTGCGCCATCAACAACATCAGTTGCACTACTTAATAAAGTAATTGTATTAGTTGTTGTTGAAATAATTGAACCTAGATTGAAATATAAATCATTTCTAATTTCAATATCATCAGATAAGATAATCCCAGAAGCATTACTCATTTCAAAATGATTAAAAGCAGAATTATTGTTTGCTTCAGTAAAATTGCCTGTTATGGTTTGCTGAGAATCACCGCCCATTTCTACTATTGAGTTTGCACCAGTTCCGGCAGTAAATGTACCTCCGATAAATATTATATCACCATTAACAGTCATTTTCTGAAAATGTTCATTTTTAAAGTCTAATGTTGACCCAGAACCAGCAATTATTAAATTTCCAAGCACAGTAAAGTCAACATTAGGCATACGCCTTTCTCCTGTACCACTTAATCTTAAATTATTTAAGCTTGTAATATTATTAAGGATATCAACATCAACAGTACCTGTATAATCAATTGTACCTCCTGATGCAGAAAGAAATTCTTCGTAATATCCGGCAGGTAGTAAACCTGTTTCAGTTAAAATTGTACCTGTACCTGTTACAATACCAAGTCTGTTACCAAATTTATCTTCTTGAGCAAGAGATCCATTTACTTCAGTAGAATATGAAGTAATATAGTTTTGATCAATTACAACATCATCGCCAGCATCAATTATCACTATAGCTCCTCTTGGACCTCCTGCAGGAACATTTACGCCAGCTCCTTCAAGAGCAGGGTATGTTTGCCATGTTGTAGTTGTTGTCCAATCCCCACTAGTGACTGAAATAAAACCTGGAACTTGGTTTGGAATTGCACCTTTCCTTGTCGCTGTATTTGGCTGTATACCAGCGGTATAATCTCCACTAATTTCATTTTCAGTAACATCAGCAAAATAAAAAATTAATTTATTATTTGCTTCATCAAAATCGTCCCAGTCATATTTATTCCAAGTTCCGCTACCATCAGATAAAAGTCTTGCTGTAATATAATCTGTAACATCATAAGTAGAACCGTTTGCATTAGTAATCATGACATCTTCGTCTTTATAATACATTTCTACTGTACCGGACGCATCAGTAAAATTAGCAGCTTTTAAGCTCCAATAATATTGCAAAACATTTTCATCATCAACAATTTCATAATCATCAGGTGCTTCTGCATCTTCTGTTATAGTTGAATGAAATTCATCTGCTGCTTTTACAATTAAATAACCTGTTGTACTTGTATTTTGAGAAACAATTATATTTATTGGAGTATATTTGCCTCCGGAACCAATAGGATAAATAAAACTACCTGTACCACTTGGAAAATATTTTTTAATTCCACTGTCGGTAAAGGATTTATTAGTTTGAACCATGTTTGTTTCAGAAAATGGATTTTGTTCAATAAATGATGCACCAAGTTGCATTGTTAATAAGTTTTCTCCAATATCAAATAAACCTTGTTCTAATTTTAAAGAATTAGTAATAATTATTTCATCTGCAGAAGTTGTAAGTTTAACACCACTTGGATTATAAGCGTCATAATTATTCACGGTAAGTTTACCGTAAACTCCACCATTTCCATCAAGAGCTTGTTGAGCTGATCCTGCAAATGTAATTCCATCTCCTGTTCCACCATAAGTATGTGTTCCAACATTATAAATATCTCCAAGTAAAGTTATATCATTGCTATTATCAGCAAGCGTTCCTGCTTCAATTCTTAAATCATCGTCAATTTGAATATCATTCTGCAATGTTAGTGTGTTTGCAGTTGATTTTGTAAGTTGATAGAATGTTGTTGCAGAGTTTCCTTGAATTTCTTGTGCCGTACTAGCATTAAATAAAACAAGGTTATTATTATGTGTATATGTTCCATTATTTATAAAATTACCTTGCATATTAATTTGTAAACCGTTTGCATCAAATTCTGTATTGATTCCAATTGTAAAATCTTCTTCAACAGTTATAGGAACTGTCCAAAGTGTAGTTACAGGATTGTTTGAACCTGCAATTACTAAATTTTTTAAAGGTTTATTTATATACATTCCAATATTTTGCGAAGCTGGAGTATTTGCATTACCAATTGTAATTTCTGTTCCAGAAGTTAAGTTTACAGTTTCAGGATCGAAATAAAAAGCTGCAAAAGAAGGGTTTGTTTGTGCCCTAACAATAGTAAAATCACCACCAGAATGTGTAAAACTACTACCTGTGTTTAAAATTTCAAACACACCACGTGTGTTTTCAGGTGCTGAATTTTCTCCAACCACAACTGATCCTCCGGTCTGTGTCCATTTTAAAACGCCTTCTTCAGAATTTAGTCCTCTTCTTATTTGAGAGCCAACACTAAGATATCCTGAACTAACGCTAATAGTAGCTGAACCACTTGAACTATATTGTATATAATTATTACCATTTCCGGCACCATTTACCATATCAACAGTTCCTCCTGAAACAATTAATTTTCCATCAAGAGATATACCTGTATTGTCGCCATAAACATTTACTTCGCCACTTGCAACTTCAAGGCAAGCTGTAGATGGTATTTTAAAATCATCATCTCCACTATTTAAATCAATATTAATAGCTGCATCGTTTAATATTAAAGTTCCGTTTTGCAATTCGAGGGCTTTATCTACACCTGAACCTGAGGTTGGGCCATTTAGATTAAAATCATCCGAAAAAGTAAATTTATTTGTTTGTGATGTACCTTTGTTTAGAACAACTCTATATAAATCGATAATTGTTCCTGCTGAATTGGTGTAACTGTTATCTGTTTCTCCTTGAAGTTCGAGAATAACATAAGGTCTATCTGAAGCATTAAATAAATCTATATTATTTTCTGTAATAGAGATGTTCCCTTTAACTATTAATTTGTGTTCTAATGTGCTTGCAGAACCTGGATTAATAACCTCAATATTATCTCCAACATTAACATTACCTTCAACAGTTACTATTACAGAGTTGCCACTACCAGGAAAGCGGAAACTTCCTCTATCATAGTCACTTATATTTAAATTTCGTTTTATTAAAACATCTTTAACGACAGTAACATTACTATGATTATAACCACAAGAAAAATCATAATTCAAAACCAAATTGTTTTGGTCAATAATCCAATTTGCTGTTTCTAATGAAATAGAAGGTGCTGGTTGTGGTATATGATTAAGTGTGTATGTTGATGTATTTGAGGCAAAAAATAAATATCTTGATCTGGAATCCGAGGCAAAATCAGCAAAATCTCCATTAACCGTTGCATCTTCCGGTAACTTAAATGAAATAATACCATAACCTTTTACTACTCCAAGATCATAAGTTCCAGAGTTATAATATTGAACACGAGCATCTGTTCCACTTAAAATTGTTTCAGCAGGAGCTTGATAACCAACATCAGTTGTTGGTCCACTCATTCTTCTTCCATCTGTAATATATACAATACTTCCTTCTGTTGGCACTTGATTTTCTAACCATGCACTTGGAGTATTCCAAGAAACATAAGAAGAGTTAGCATGAAATTCGTCTGGAGTTCCAATAAACCTATTAGGATCACCTGCGGTGTAATTTGCATTTTCAAGTGTGAATCCACCAGTTCCTTCGTTGTTAAAAGTAATAGTATTGTTAGCATCGTCCACGTTATCAGGTGGGTTTCCTTCGTCTGAACGTATATAGCCACTTCCGTCTAAAACTTTACCTGCAACATAGTTTGATTCTGTTCCAACTATATCAGAATCATCATATTTGAACTCATATTGAACAGTAGGATTAGTTGTAAAACCTTCGTAACCAACACGCCAATAATAATCAAGCAAATCGCCACCTGTTAAATTAGTAGTCTTTAGTTCATTATCAACAGGTCTTATCGTTAAATAGCCATCATCATAATAATCTGTTATTATTACTTCTGCTGGTGTATATTTTGTTGCTGTTCCAATTGGAAAGGAATATGTTGTATTTTCGGTTATCAAAATTGACAAACCGCCGTCAGATGCATGTCCATCACTATATATCATCTTTCCGAAGTTTCCGTTATTAACAGAAAAATTTGTTGTAGTAGAATTCCTATGTAAATAATCCACTTTTAAATTATATGAACCAATATTATATAATCCAAGATAATATCCAATTCTTTTTATATATGTATCACTTGTGAATGTAACAGTTCCTGTAGAATTGAACTTTATATTTCCAAAAGTAACATCTTTATCAGAATAAATAGTTAAATCACCGTCTCTAAACATTATGTAAGCTGTTCTAGGTGTGGTACCATTTTCATAAGTACCAAGTTGTCCATTTTTTAATATATTTATTCCTGCAAAAAGTCTTATGCTTTGTCGTCCTTGATTTAAAATGCCGCTTATTATATTTGCGTCATTTACAACTTGAACAAGTCGGTTATAATGCTCTGCCGAAACATTATCAGGATCTTTTTCAGTATCTCCAATAACTGTAATTTGTTTTCCAGCTGTTTTATTTACTGTTAAGTTCCAAAGTTTTTGCTCATAATCGTCATCATGATTCCATCCAATATAAAATTCGCCGTCTACAGTACCATTAAAGGTTGTTGTATTCTGTCTATAATTATATATTCCAATATTTTTTGTCGTTCCATCTTCAAGAATTGAAAAGTTTCTGCCTATGGTTAAATTGTGGTCGGTTACACCATCTAAAGGATTTCTGACATCAAGCCCTGTGTATGCATTTAAAGTTAAATCGTGAGAAACAGTTAAATCATGCTCAAGAGCAACTGTCATAATACCCGCATTATCATGGTTTTTAATTTCTAAGTCCCAAAGGTTTGCCGTTGATGAAATTTGAATAGTATCAGCAGTACCAAGGTTTTTTAAATCAATTGTTATTTTACCTCCTGTCACAAGATAATTTCCAATTGCTGATTCGATTGAAAACTCCGGATCTCTGTCATTATCTTCATCTCTTAAAATAATTTCACCGCCAGACATTTGAAAAACGGCATCTGCTCCTTCTAACCCAAATAGTGGATATGCACCTGCATATTCTCCGGCTTCAGTTTCATTTCCTCTCGCTCTTAAAATCCCTCCTGTTTGTACATATGATGCAACTCCTGTTGTTGTGGCACCTCTCATTTGAGCAACATCAGTAAGTCCTCCTTCAATATAAATTTGAGCATCTGCGGCACTCCAAAAAATAAACCCTGCGCTATTTCTAGTTCCAAAAAAACCATCTGATATTCTGAACTTTCCGTATACGGACATTGCTTGATTTGTAGTTGATGTTGTAACAGATGAGCCTGAACCATCTCTAACTTGGGTATTACCTGAACTTGAATTATCACTTGCAGTAGAATAAACATTCACAGAACTGCCTGCAATCCATAAACTAGCATAAGCACCTATTGCATAATCGCCATTCCCACCAACTTGCGAGCCTTCTGAAAGTGTTGGTATGTTAATGCTCCCTGTTAGTTTTAGAGTTCCGTGGTGAATCCAAAGTGCTTTTCTTATTTCAGGGTTAGATGAAGAGAAAGGTGAGCTTTCATTTCTGCCTACATTGTTTGGCCCATATAATACAAAGTTATTTATGTTAGATGAATTTATGGTTAAAATGTAAGTTTTATCAGTTCCCTTATCAACAATTAAGTTATAAAAATCTGAAGTGTTGTTTAATAAAGCAGTTTTATTTGCAGGATTATTGAAAATAACAGTAACAGCACCAGTACTTGTAAATTGATTGTATATTGGATCTGTTTGGTTAGTCATTCTAAAAGTTCCATTATTTGTTAAGTTACCTCCAATTTTAAATTGATGATAAATTTTATGATAATTCCCTGATGTTGGCATTGTTCCTGGTATTGAAAATGAGCCGATAGTATTGCCTGTTCCAACTGTAATTTGTCCATTTGATTCCATTAATACATCGTTGTCAACATCTAAATCTAAAATAGTAGTTGCAGCATTATCGTTTATTTGCCAAATACCAGAAGTAACTGTAAAATCACCGTTAATATCATAATTTGCCAACTGAGTAATTATGTTTGTAGAAACATCTAAATCTACAACAACATTGTAAAATTCTCTTGCTGTAGATAAATTATAATTTGATCCATAATAATAAACTGTTCCTTCTCCTTGTCCTTTTGTGAAAAAGTGAGTTGCATCTCCATCAGGAAAATTATCAGCGGCTAATAAAATACGTCCGTTACCACGTATTTCACCAAAATCATGAATTGTAGTATTAGTAGTAAAATCTATACGCCCATCAACTGTTAAACTTGAATTTGTTATTTTTGCATGTGCTGCAGGAATTGTAACTGTTTTTCCTGAATGAATAACAACTTTATCGCTACTGTTATCAGAAGGTAATTCGTGAGAAGGGTTGTCAGGTAAATTTCCTGATGGGTCTAGTGTCCATACTTCCCAGTTATCCCAATCTCCGGAAATTAAAGCATACCAAGTTCTTGAAGAAACACCTTCAACCGGACTATTTGTTTGATCATTTGTTCCAATTGTGTAAAAGCCATCGTTTAAGTTAGCATTTGCCACATCAAAATATACTTGGTCGGCAGCTTCTAATCCTTGAGCACTTACTGTAACAACACTATAATCTGCGCCTGCTATTGCTTTATAAAGAAGCACGTAATTTGCAGGTGTTTTTGGATATTGCCCTCCTGTTAATGCTTCAGGGAAATCAAAAATAAGTTTTGTTTCAACACTTATAACACCATTTTTTGCTAGATACCAATTTCTGTTCCATGCTGCTTCTGCACCACAATTTGTAACATTAGAGCCAGTTTGTATAGATGCAACATCATTTGTTGCATTATTATGACTGAAAAAAACAAATTCACCATTGTCAAATGAGCCGTTGTCTTCATATAAGTATAAACCTGCAGAAGAAGAACGTGAATGTTTATCATTATTTAACATTCCAATACCTGCAACATCATAAATACAACCAGTTGCTGCTGTATATCTATCATTATCAATAGTTATATTATATTTTTCACTAAGGTAATTATGAACAATTTCTAACTGAGCTGCGTTAATTGCAGTGGAATAAATAATAACTTCTGCAATATCATTATCTGCATAATATTCAGTTGTACCAAAAATTGCTCTTGAAAGTGCTGCTCCGTTCCAACTATTTAGTTGACTGCTATTTGTAAAAGAACCATCAGCATCAGGAATATAATGATTGTTTTGATAGTTTTTCCGAAAAGGGTCTGCTTCTGTTGAGCCTAATCTTGTCGAGAAAATTCCAAACTCGTTTGCATCTGTACCACTAGAGTTTGATTCAGTATTAGGTATCATATTAGTTTGTAAATCATTACTGTAATGATGAGCTCTAAATTGTGCGTTATTGTACCAAAATAAATGCAAATTATTGTTTTGACCAGTATTTGTCCCACCCATTATAACTTTAAAATAATTAGATGTGCGTCTTTGTCCAACAAAAATTACAGTATAATCTTTTCCTGCAAGTACAGAACCGTCAAATGGTATAAAATCGTCTGTTCCGTCGAAAATTACAGCCGGAAAGCTATTAATTTGCCCTGTTCTGAAAGTTGGTTGACTTCCTGCTGTTCCCTGTGTTCCGTTATTGTCGTTACCTGAAACATCAGTCCAATCAGTAACAGGATCTGTATCTGAAAATGAAAGTGAACTTGCATCAAACCAAACCTCGTTATGTGGTTGACTGCTTGTACCATCTGAATTACCTACACCGCCTGGGCCGATTTGGGCATTTAAATAAAATTTTTGTGAAAATAAGATTAGAATAAGGAGAGTGACAAATTTATTTCTCATGATATTTAGCCATTTATTAATACTTATTTTGGTTTACGTAAAATAGTAAAAAAAGTTTCCATATATTTATTTTATTTTATAAAATTTGATTAATCATAGATAATTATTGATAAGTAATATAAAATAAAATGTAAAACACTCAATTAAGAGCATATTAATGTAAAATATTACTTAAAATACTTTCAAAAATTAATCCAAAAAAATAGTATTGTAGTTTTAATCGATTTGTTTAACTTGCTGCAGTTTTTAAACTTAAAAATCTATTATCTTTTTATAAATATATGAGAAAATTAATAAAGAAACCAAGCTTAATTGAATCTATAATACCAATTAGTTTTCTAATTGTTTTATTATCTTTTAATGTAATGCTTTTTGAGGATACATTAGAAGGCGCAAATCAAATTGCATTATTAACAGCAGCTGCATTAGCTGCAGGTATTGGTGGACGACTTGGCTACAGTTGGATTCATATTCGTTCTCAAATTGTAAAAACAATTGATTCTGCAATGCCGGCAATATTAATTTTATTGTTAATTGGTGCATTATCAGGTACTTGGCTTATAAGTGGAGTTGTTCCAGCATTAATTTATTATGGTTTAGATATTTTACATCCTAATATATTTTTATTTGCAGCAGTTGTAATAAGCATGGTTGTATCTTTAGCAACCGGGAGTTCTTGGTCTACAATTGCAACAATTGGTGTTGCTTTATTAGGAATTGGTGATGCTATGGGAATTGATAAACCTATAATTGCAGGTGCAATTGTTTCCGGTGCTTATTTTGGGGATAAAATGTCGCCTTTGTCTGATACAACTAATTTGGCTCCGGCAATGGCAGGTACTGATTTGTTTACTCATATTAAGTATATGCTTTATACAACAATTCCATCAATGTCAATAACTTTAATAATTTTTCTTGTTATCGGATTTAATTATGATTTTGCAAATACTGTAAGTAAAATAGATAATGTACAAGCAGCTATTTATGATGCTTTTTATATAAGTCCATGGTTGTTTTTAGTTCCTGCACTTTTGTTTTTTGTTATTGTGAAAAAAGTAGCACCATTACCGGCATTAGCATTTGGCGTTTTTTTGGGTGGTGTTTTTGCAGTTGTTTTTCAGCCACAAATTATTGAGGGAATTACCGGAATTACAAATAGTTATGGAAAAGCTTCATATATTGGTGTTATGAGAGCAATGTATGGTGAAGTATCAATTATAACAAAAGATGTTGAAATTAATGATTTGTTTTCAACAACAGGTATGTCTGGAATGTTACATACAATTTGGCTAATTTTGTCTGCTATGATTTTTGGAGGAGTTATGGAAGCAAATGGAATGTTAATTAAAATAACAGAATCGATAATTAAACTTGTTCGTTCTGATGCTTCGCTAATTGCCTCAACAGCAGCATCTTGCATATTTTTTAATGTTACTGCTTCAGATCAATATATATCAATAGTTGTTCCCGGAAAAATGTATAAAGAAGCTTTTGCAAAAAGAGGTTTAATGCCTGAAGTTTTAAGCCGGACTTTGGAAGATTCCGGAACTGTAACATCAGTATTAATTCCTTGGAATACTGGTGGAGCAACACAAGCAAGAGTTCTTGGTGTGCCAACAATTGAATATTTACCTTTTGCTTTTTTTAATTTAATTAGTCCGGTAATGACTGTTATTTTTGCCTATTTTAATATTAAAATAAGAAGGTTTAAGGATAGTAAAAAAGAACAATAAATTTCAGTGAAATTTTAAATTTGATTTATTGCAGATTTTTCTTTTTCGTTTCTATAAAAGATATATATTAGACTGAATACCAGTATTATACTAATAGTTAAAATGACTATTGAATTTTGTCCTGTTCCAATTGTTTCGGTGCTTTGGTCAATTATTTCTTTGTTTGATAAAAAATAGCTTGAAACTGCAAATGCATTGTTTACAAAATGGGCAATAATAGGCAACCATAAATTTTTGGATAAAACTAAAGTATATCCTAAAAATACGCCAATTAATAATCTTGGCAGAAATCCGTAAAATTGAAAATGCATTGCGCTAAATAAAAATGCAGCAATCCAAACTCCCGAATGAGAATTTTTAGTCCAATCTGTAAAAAGTTTTTGAAAAATACCTCTGAACAATAATTCTTCGCCAATTGCCGGAATTAATGCAATTACAATAATATTTATAATAAATCCGGAAATTCCGTTTGTTTTTAAAAAAGCAACTGTTATTCTTTCCGCTTCATTTTCCATGTCTTTCATAATTTTTTCAATACTTGAAAAACTTTCGGGAAAATGCATATTTGAATTTAATTCGGCTAAAAAATTTATTATTGGAATAGAGAAAATTACAATAAAACTAACACTTACAGCAGATAATAAAAAAGGTAATTTATTCAAATACAAATATTTTTTTGGATTATCACTGAAAAGTATTGCTAGAATAATTGGCGGAACAATAAAAATTCCGATAGAATATATCGATTGAAGGAATTTAAAAAGGTTAATGTGTTGATAATCAGTAATATCTGGATTTGTGAGAGATTCAAAGTTTACGTTAAATATTGGAATTGCTATTAAAGTTCCTATTATCATTATAATTAAAAAACTAATAACAATAATAAATAAAGCAACAAACAGTTTTGAAAGATTAGAATTATTACCAAATAAATTTAAAAACATAGAAAAAACGTTGAATGTTAAAAACTTGAAAGTTAAAAAGTTAATTTATTATCGTTTGTAATTTTATTAGACTTTTGTATTTAATTTTTTATAAACTTTATAACTTTAAGAAATATTTTTTTAGATTTTTAATAATAGTTTACAAATATAATTATACTTTGTTCTAAAAGTGTAAGAAAATAGAAAAAATATTATAATTAGATATTCACAATTTATTTTAAAAATTAAACTTATAATAAATTGTGAGTTTTGACTTGATAATTGTATTTTCGTGCTCTTTTTTTTAAATCAAAAATAAAATAATTATGGGAACAGATATTTTAGCAATAATTGGGTTTATTGCATCAATTATTATTGCATTGTCAATGTCGATTAATTCAATAGTAAAATTCAGATGGATTAATATGGCCGGCGCATTAACATTTTCGATTTACGGATTTTTAATTGGTGCTTTGCCTGTTGGCATTTTAAACGGATTTATAGTTTCGGTTGATATTTTTTATCTTTACAGGATATATTCAAAAACAGAAGTATTTGATATTCTGGAAGTTAGAGGCGATAATAAATATCTTTTGAAATTTTTAAAATTTCATGATAATGAAATACAAAAATATTTTCCGGGCTTTGAATATAAAGCAGAAATGAATAGTGTAAGTTTTTTTGTTTTAAGAAACATGGCCGTTGCAGGAATATTTTTAGCTCATAAAGAAGGCGAAGATGTTTTAAAAGTTGGTTTAGATTATGTTGTGCCTGAATATCGCGATTATAAAAACGGACGATTTATATATCACAGATTAAGAAATAATTTTATTGAAAAAGGTTTTACAAATGCACTTGCCGAAGCAAATAATGAAAAACACATTAAATATTTAAAAAAAATAGGTTTTATACAAAATAACGAAGGACAGTTTGTGAAAAAAATAGAGATTCCGAAATAGAAATTCGTAAACTTATGAGCAGTATATTAATAAAAAACGGAACAATTGTAAATTCAGAAAACACATTTAAATCTGATTTATTAATTGAAAATGGAAAAATTATTTTAATTGCACAAAATATTGATAATAAGGCAGATAAAGAAATAAATGCAAATGATTTTTATGTTTTTCCCGGAGCAATTGATCCGCATGTTCATATGTATTTGCCAACTCCGGCCGGATATTCTGCCGATGATTTTTATATAGGCACAAAAGCAGCTTTAATTGGAGGAACAACAACAATAATAGATTTTGTTACTCCAAAAAAAACAGAAACTTTAAAAAAAGCCTTAAATACTAGAAAAAAAGAAGCAGAAAATTCGTTAATTGATTTTTCTTTTCATGTAAGTCCTGTAAAATGGGATGAAAATACTGAAAAAGAAATTTCAGAAATTGTTGATGAAGGTATAAATTCTTTTAAAGTTTATATGGCTTATAAAGAAGCTATTGGCTTGAATGACAGCGATTTGTATAATGTGATGAAAGCTGTAAAAAAATCAGGCGGAATATTAACAGTTCATGCAGAATTAGGCGATGAAATTGATGAATTACGGAACTCTTATGCTTCAAAAGGCAATATCGAGCCGAAATATCATATGTTATCGCGGCCAAATAAAATGGAAGCCGGCGCAGTTAAAAAAATTATTGAATTTGCCGATGAATTAAATTGTCCATTATATATTGTGCATGTATCTGCAAAAGAGTCTATTAGCTATATTTTAAAGGCACAAAAAAAAGGACAAAAAGTTTTTGCCGAAACTTGTCCGCATTACCTTTTATTAAACGATTCGAAATATGAAGGCGATTTTGATAATGTTGCCGCTTATATTTTAAGTCCGCCATTAAGAAAAAAAGAAGATAACGAAATTCTTTGGCAATCGATTGTTGATGAGGTAATTACTACTGTTGGAACAGATCATTGTCCGTTTAATTTAGAGCAAAAAAAACATGGAATTTCTGATTTTAGGAAAATTCCAAACGGCGCAGGTGGAGTTGAGCATCGTTTATCATTACTATATACTTATGGCGTTTTAGCAAATAAAATAAGTCTAAATAAATTTGCAGATATAATTTCTACAAATGCTGCAAAAATATTTGGTTTATATCCACAAAAGGGAAAAATTGCAGTTGGTTCCGATGCAGATATTGTAATTTGGAATCCTGAAAAAGAAAATATTATTTCCGCAAAAACACATATTCAAAACACAGATTTAAATATTTTTGACGGTGTAAAAACCAAAGGCTCAGTAGAATATGTGATTTTCAAAGGCGAAATTGCAGTTGAAAACGAGAAAATAGTAAAACATACCAAAGGCGAGTTTTTAAAGCGCGAAAAATTCAATTTTTAACTAAGCTTTTATTAAAATTTAATTTATAATTTTCGTGAAATTCTTCTCAATAAATTTCAATTCTTGTGTAAATTAATTCATTATATTTGTAAAAAAAACATAAATATGATTTACACTATAAAAATAGATAGTAGTTCAAAGCAAGCAAAGAGCATTATTGAATTTTTAAACACATTAGCTTCAGATTATGATTTTATTCAAATTGAAGAAGAAAATTCAACAGAATTGTCGGCAGAGCAAGAAGAAGAATTAGACAAACGTTATGGGCTTTATCTTAAAAATCCTAATATCGGTAAAACTTGGGAGGAAACTAAAGCTAATTTGTAGTAAATGAAATTTAAAAAAGAAATTAAGCTAATTATCTCAACATTTGCGGAGGAAGATTTAAAAGAGGCAAAGGAATATTATAATTCAAAAAAAGAAGATTTGGGTGATGAATTTGTTGAAGAAGTAGAAAAAACACTGAAAAGAATTTTATTAAATCTACAACAATACCCAAAAGTTAAAAAAGAAATTCGGAAAGCATTAACAGATAAGTTTCCTTTTATTATATTTTTCGTTTTTAAGAGTTTTATTGTTAATGTTTTAGCCGTTTTTCATACAAGCCGAAAACCGAATATTTGGGAAAGCAGAGATTAATTATTTTATCAATTATGAAATTTAATATTTATGTCTCAGAAATCAAAAATCTCAATCTTATTTTTACATTTAATATTAGAAATTTTAATAATATATAGTTGTATTTATTTGTTAATTAAATAGATATAAAAAATCAAATTTAAAAATAGAAATCGGGTTTAATAAAAAAATCAGCCATGAAACAAAAACTAAAAAAAATACTTAAAATCAGCGCAATTTTTATTTTAGTATTATTAATTCTGATAATTGTTACACCAATTTTATTTAAAGGAAAAATAATACAAGTAGTTAAAAATCAGGCAAATGAAAACCTTAATGCAAAACTAGAGTTTGCAGATTTAAGCTTGTCGTTAATTCGAAGTTTTCCGGCATTAAGTGTTAGAATTGACGAGCTTTCGCTTTCCGGTATTGGCGATTTTGAAAAAGATACTCTTGTAAAGTTTAATTATTTTCAAACAGATTTAAATTTGATGAGCGTAATTTTTGGTAATCAAATTGAAATTAAAGCAATTATTTTGGATAATCCTGATATTAAGGCAATTGTGCTTGAAAACGGAAAAGCAAATTGGGATATTGCAAAAGAAGATACAAGTGCAATTGAAGAAATTGACACAACAGCAGAAGCTACAAAATTTAAAATATCATTAAAAAAGTTTGAAATAATAGATGCCAGAATTTCGTATATCGATAAGGAATCGAATATGGAAGCGCAAATCGATAAACTTAATTTTTTATTAAAAGGCGATTTGTCCGAATCTGAAACATCGTTGAATATAAAATCGAATATTGAAGCTTTAACATTTTTAATGGATGGTTTAAAATATCTGAAAAATGCAAAAATCAGCTTTAATTCTGATATTAAGGCAAATATGGACAGTATGTCTTTTGAATTTAAAGAAAACGAATTTGGTTTAAACGATATTTTATTGGCTTTTGATGGAATTGTTAAAATGCCGACAGACGATATTGAAATGGATATCAAATTTGGTACTAAAAAAACGGAGTTTAAATCTGTATTGTCTTTAATACCAGTTATTTACATGCAAGATTTTGCCGAAGTAGAAACTTCAGGGAAATTTGATTTTAAAGGTTACGCAAAAGGAATTTATAACGATTCTATACTTCCGGCTTTTGGTATTGATTTGAATATCGAAAATGGAATGTTTAAATATCCTGATTTGCCAAAATCAGTAAATAATATAAATATTGCCGTTAAGGTTGATAATAAAGGCGGAACAGGCGACGATAATTTAATTGATTTGAAAAAAGCACATGCCGAAATTGCCGGAAATCCGATTGATGCAAAAATGTTTATTTCTACAACTTTGGCAGATGTTGATATGAAAGGAATGCTAAAAGCTAAATTTGATTTAAGCAGTTTTGCTGATGTAATTCCGATGGAAGATATTGATATTAAAGGACTTATAGGTGCAGATTTAGATTTGGCAGGAAAATTATCATCAATAGAAAAAGAAAAATATGACGAATTTAAAGCTGACGGAAAAATTGAGTTAAGCAAATTTTCTTACACAAGTAAAGATTTACCTCAAACGGTTGAAATTACAAATGCTTTAATGCATTTTACGCCTGCTTTTGTAAATCTTGATAATTTTGATGTTAAAATTGGCAAAAGCGATATGCACATGTCGGGAAAAATTGATAACGTTTTGCCATATGCTTTACAGGATTCTACTTTAGTTGCCAGATTTAATTTTAGTTCTAAATATTTGGATATTAATGAATTAATGAGTTCAACAGATACAGTTAAAGAAACTGAAGAGCTTACAGATACAGTTCCTTTAACAGCTTTTGAAATTCCTGAAAATATCGATTTTTTATTAAAATCAAAAATAGATAAAATAAAATACGATAATTTGGATATCACAAATTTAAAAGGAGATATAGCTTTGAAAAACAGCAAAGCAATGTTTAAGGTTTTGAATATGAGCCTTTTAGATGGAAGCATGAATATGGATGGAAGTTATGATTCTAAAAACATTAAGCAGCCAAAAGTTGATTTCTTTTTAAAAATTAAGGATTTTAACATTCCTGCGGCTTTTAAAGCATTTAACACAGTTAAACAAATGGCGCCTATTGCTGAAAATACAAATGGTAAATTTTCTTTAGATTTTGATTTTATGAGTGATTTGGATTATAATATGTCGCCAATTTACGAAACATTAAACGGCGCAGGCAGATTTCAATCAAAAGAAATAAGTATAACAAAATCAAAATCGTTGGAAAAGCTTGCTGCTGTTACAAAATGGAAAAAACTTGAAAATCCGGCTTTAAACGATGTTGATTTAAAATTTAAAGTAGAAAACGGAAATTTAATTGTTGAACCAACAAAAATGAAATTTGGAAAATCGGAAATTGAATTTGGTGGTTCGCAAAATATAAATAAAGATATTAATTATAATTTAGGCTTAAATATTCCAAGAAAAGAATTAGGCGAAACAATTAATAAAGTAGCAGATAATCTTATTGCAAAAACAGGAAAAGATTTAAATATTGCCGAAAATATAAAAATGGATATTTTGGTTGAAGGAAAAATTGACAATCCAAAATTTAAACTAAAAGGAAGCAAAGACAGCGAAGGCGGAATTAAACAGGAAATTAAACAAGAAATAAAAAAAGAATTAAGCAAAGAAGCTAAAAAATTAATTGAAGATGCAGATAAACAAGCACAAAAATTAATTGAAAAAGCAAAACAAGAATCGGAAAAAATAAAAGCAGAAGCTAAAACAGCAGGCGAAAATATTGTTAAAGAAGCTGATATTCAAGGCGATAAGCTTAAAGCTGAAGCCAATAAAAAAGCTCAGGCTTTAATTAATAAAGCAAACAATCCGATAACAAAAGCCGGAGCTAAAAAATCTGCTGAAGTAATAAAAAGTGAAGCAGAAAAATCAGCACAAAAACTGCATGACCAAGCACAAATTAAAGCCGATAAATTAAATGCCGAAGCTGATAAAAAAGCAGATGAAATAGTTGCAAAAGCTGAAAAAGAAGTCGAAATTATTAAAGAAAATGCAAACAAAAAAGCCGAAAACATGTAATGTTTTCAGCTTTTAAAACTTATGAGTTACAAATTTATTTGTAACTCATAAGTTATTTGTAATGAGTTTGTTATATAGTATTTTAGTTTCTTACTTTATTATCTAAATAATTATTTAAAGGATTTTCTTTTGTTGTTTTTAACGATTTTATCCAATCTATGGTTGTTTGTCTGTAATTAATATAAGTATTTTCAGGAATAGAATCGTATTTGCTCAAATTTGTTGATTCTACAGAATATAAATAATCAGTTGTTAAAATCGTGTAAGTGCTGTCTGCATAAATAGGTTTTCCGTTCGATAAAGTATAAGAGCCAATAGTTGTCATTCCTCCAATCATAAATTTAGTTGAAATTTCAATTAAATCTTTTCCTAAAATATCTAATTTATAAATCATATTATCAAAAGGCAAAAGACCGACAATAGTTTCAAGTTTTACTATTCCACTGTCAATATCTTGTCTAATGCTTGTTGAGTTATTAATAGCAACATCAGCATCAGAAAAATTAAAAAGCCACGAGTCAATAACCATATTTTGCATTTCAGTAGAACGTTTTTCAATTCTTTTAGAACAATATCCAATTTCTTCAGAAAGCGCACCTGTAATTTTAGATTTCCATTTTTCAATTATTTTAAGAGTTGTAGAATCAAGTTCAGCTTTTTTATTTTCAATAATTTCTTTGTTTTTGATTTTTAGGCTTTTACTGGTTTTGTTGAATTCGAGTTCAACTTTTACATAATTTCTCATTCCAGAACCCGATTCCATTAAAAGCACATCATCAACAGTTTTTAAAACTCTTTCGTGGCAATGTCCGCCGCCAATTAGTTTTATTCCGTGTTTTTTTGCAGTCTTAGCAAGCTCAATCATCTCATCTTCACATATATGCGCAATAATAATTACAAAATCGGCTTCTCTTTTTACAATTGGAGCATATCTGTTTATAGCTTCAACATAATCGGTAAATTCGTATTGTAAAACATTAATTGGCGAAGTTGTATGTGGTGTACTTATTGATGCAAGGCCAATAATACCAACTTTTACACCGTTTATTTCTTTTATTATGTAAGGTTTTGCATAAGAAGGAATTTGGCGAGAATCTTTTTCAATAAAATTTGCAGCTATTAAAGGAAAATTTAATTCTTCGGCACGTTGTCTTAACCCTTTTTCTTTTACGTCAAATTCATGATTTCCAATTGCCGCAACAGAATATCCCATATTATTCATAACTTCTACCATTGATTCGCCGCCGTACCAAGTAGAAATAGCCGGACCGGTCCACATATCGCCGCCGCTGATAATTAATACAGAATCTGATTTGAATTTTTCGTTATTCCATAAATTTACCAATCCGGCAGCTCCGCCAAAATCATTATTTGCTTCCATCCAGCCATGTTCGTCGTTTGTGTAGAAAATGGCAATATTTTTAATTTCGTTTTGCTGGCATGAATTTAATATTACGATAGTTATAAATAAATAGAAATAAAAACTTATCTTTTTCATATATGTGTTATTTTGTAATTAGTTAGTTATAAGCTGTTTAGTTTATTTTATTGCTTTTAAAATAATTTATTTTGTAGATATTTAAATTTTTAAAAAGATGGTAAATTTAATAAATATTTATTATTTAATTTGAATTACCAGTTAACAAAATAGAATCAGATAAAGCCAAGTGCAATAAATATCATAAAAAAAGCCTGAAAATTACTTTTCAAGCTTTTTTAGTTTGATTTAAATATTTCAAGCAAATTATCTTATTGGTCCATTTTTGTGATGCATTTCTGCTTCTTTTTCTTTTAAAAAAATGCTGAATTTTTCTTTTTGTTTTTGGTCAAGTTCTTTTTCAATTGAGCTTTCAAATTCCTTTTTTAGGTTAAAATGTTTTTCTCTCATTTTATCCATAAATTCTTTTTCTTTTTTTTGTAGTTCTTCCAATTGTTTAAAATGATTTAAAAACAAAGCTTTTATCTCAGTTTTTTGTTTTTCGTTTAAGCTCATTTCTTTTGAAAAATGCTCAAACATCATTTCTGCTTGTAAAGAATCTACATGCATCATTTCCGGATGCTTAAAATCTTTTTGTCCTCGATTATTTGGCGGCGGCATCATTCCATTATTCGGCATTTGGTTTTGTGCAAATAAGTTATTTGCTGATAATAGTAAAACAAATATTGCTGCTATTACTTTAAAAAAATTAATTTTTGTTTTCATAATTTTAAAATTTTTAATTATTAATAGCATGAAAGTATTTCTAAATAAAGCTCTTAGAAATTAAATTCAACAGTTTTGGGAGATGTTTAAACCAAATACAAGTTTTTTTCAATCTGATAAATAAAACTATTTCAAAAAATGCTTATCAATATAATTTTGAAATTGTACTTTATATTGTTCACTTATCGGAATGTAAACATCATTATCGAAAATAATTCTGTTGCGTTCAACTATATTAATATGCTTTAAATTAACAATATACGAGCGATGAACTCTCATAAATTGTTTTTTTGGAAGTTTATTTTCAAGCATTTTCATGCTTAATAAAGGCATTAAAGGTTTTGAGTTTAATAGATAAATTCTCACATATTCTCGCATTCCTTCAATATATTTAATTTCATCGAAATTTATTCTAATTATCTTATAATCAGATTTAATGAATAAATATTTGTCGTCTGTTTTTAAATTGTTTTCAGCAATATCAGTAAAATTAAAATTTTTTAATGCTTTATTGGCTGATTTTAAAAAACTGCTAAAATCAATAGGTTTTAATAAATAATCGATTGCGTCAGCTTTAAAACCTTCATAAGCAAATTCGCTGTATGCAGTTGTGAAAATAATTAGAGGCTTTTTTTCTAATGATTTAACAAAATCCAAACCGCTAATGTCGGGCATATTTATATCAACAAACATTAAATCTATTTTTCCTTTAGATATAATTTGCATTGAATCAAAAGCATTATCGAATTTATCGATAAAATTTAAAAACGGAGTTTGTTTTATATATGCTTCAATTTGTTGTAAAGCAAGTGGTTCGTCATCTATAGCAATGCAATTAATCATTTATCGGAATTATTAAATTAACTGAAAAAATGTTTTGATCTTCAAATATCTTAAAAGTAAAATTATTTTCAAATAATAGTTTAAGTCTTTTTTCGGTGTTTTTTATTCCAATTCCTAAGCCTTTTTTTTCAGATATTTCTTCAATTTTACTGTTTTCTATCGAAAAGTATAATTTATTATCTGCAAAATTTATAGAAATATTTATAAAGGATTCTTTTTTATAACTAATTCCATATTTAAAAGCATTTTCGAGTAATGAAATGAAAAGTAGAGTAGGGATTTTTTTTTCAGGAATATTATCTGGCAAAACCAAATTAATTTTCACTTTTTCCGAAAATCGTAATTTCATTAAATCTATATAACTATTTATAAAAATCATTTCATCATTAATGCTAATGTATTCATTTTCAGATTCTTTAAGCAAATGTCTCATTAGTTTTGATAAATCGATTACCGCAATTTTAGCTTTTTCTGTATCAAAATCTATTAAAGCATGAATATTGTTTAAAGTATTCATGAAAAAATGCGGACTAATTTGTTGGCGCAAAAATGAAAGTTCGTTTTTTAATTGCTCTTTTTCTTTGGCTTCAATTATATGTTTTTGCTTTTGCCATAAAAAAGAATATTTTATTGCATTGTTAAAAGCAATAATTAAAAATGAAACAAAAATATTATCAATAATCATTTTTGAAAACGGTTTTCGTGGAATATCGTTAAAATGTTCTGACGGCAAGCGATGCGGAACAATTTTATTTGGTGGAGGTATAAAATCCGGAATTTTATTCGGAACAAACAATAATTCGTGTAAAATACGTGTAAAATCGCTCAAATATATTACAAATGAGATACTTACAAGAAGTCCTAAAATGTAATACATTCTTTTATTTTCGAATAAAAAAGTTGGGACAAGTAATGAATTGTTTATTAAAAAAATAAATAAAAACGGAAGTAATCTAATCCATTCTAAAAATATTTGATTCCAATTAAATTCTCTTTCAAAATTCATGAAAAACAATGGCATAATAAAAACAATCAGCCATAAAAACAGATATATTAAGGTTTCGATATTTTTTTTTATCACTTTTTAATATTTTTCAGATGATTTTTAAATTTTAAATTTTATTTTTTTATATTTAATATGGAAATTACCAATTGCGTGTAATCTGTTTAAAAACAGCCTATTACATTTTTCTAACACATCTCACAAAGTTATAAATTCTAATAACATCGCCTTGCGGTCCATGTCCGTATGGATAATCTTCAGGATTTCCAATTTTTGGGTCGCTTCTTTGAGCACCGGCTCCATGAACATCCATTAATTCATATGTTTCAAACATATTCATATATCCAAGAGCCTCGCCAAAAGCAACATAAGCTGCATTTCCGCCATTTGTCATGTTTGCATGAGTTGTGCTGCTCCAGTAAAAAGGATAATTATTATTTCCGCCTTCGTCAATTATTTTAGTGCAGTTAAAAATTGGGTCAATAGCTGCCGAATTTGTTGTCGCAGGCGAACGAGTATAATCAACAATACTTTGAAGTTCTTTTACATTTGGCAATTTCCAGTCGTTATATCCCAAATAATTTTCGCTGTTTTTTTGCTTAATCCATTCAAAAGCTTCTTCCCAGGTCATGCTTTGCTCGCTGTCATTTTTATCCCACATTAATCCGGTTGAGTTGTCCGATATTGTTTCATCATTATTATCGATAAAATTATTTATTCCGTAATTTGTATTTGAGCGAACAAACATAACAAAAAACTTTTTATCTGTTGTCTGTCCGGGCATTGGTCCGTATGGATAACCTTTAATTCTACCATCGGCAAAATTAACGCCAAACACAGTTTTATCTCCAGCCATTGTTGTGCTTACGTATTTTGTTGAACTTAAATATTGAGCATCAATAATTCTTTCACCTGCATTTTCATCGCCATAATTAAAAATAAAATAATCTGTGTCGATAAAAGGAGTAAGTAAATCGGTATTAGTTCCTTCCCAGCCGCTTGGATCTATTCCGCTAAATATAATTAAAGAGTAAAGCTCTTTAATAGTTGGCAAACGCCAATTGTCATAATCGGCTAATTTAAAGGTTTTTATATATTCTTCCGCTTCGGCTAAACTCATTTTTGCGCCCGGATTTTGTTGCCACATTAGTCCTGTATTTAAATCTGTAATTGTACTGTCATTATTATTTCTGTAATTTGGTATATAGTCTTTATAATAAGCATCTTGAGCATAAAATGCATCGCTTGTTGAAGGTTCTGAAATTTCATTTGAGTTATCATAAAATTTATCTTGTCCGGTATCAACTATTATATAAGTAAAATCCGGTGTAATGTCATCAAGTTTTGTAATTTGAGAATCACCTTTATTGCAAGATAAAAGATAAATAGAAACAGAAATCAGCATTAAAGTTATTTTTTTCATAATCAAATCTCCATATTTTTAATTAAAACTAATCAAAAATATCTAATGATAAATTTTCACTAAAAAAAAATCAACAGAATAGCATTTTCTTTCAACAGAATAAACTGTTCTAAAGGCAAACTTGTAATTATTAGAATTTTCTGTAAATTCGCTTTTTAATTGATAATAAATTAATTCAACAATTTATGGAAAAAATATACGAAAAAATAAATCAACTTGCCGAAAAATATAGAGATTATACAGCAGAAAATCTTTCTAAGCTTGTAAAAATCAAGTCGTTAAGTATGGAGGAAGAAAATGTTCAGCTTGAGTTGAAACGCCAAATGGAAGAAGCAGGTTTTGATGAAGTAAGAATCGACGGACTTGGAAATGTAATTGGTAGAATCGGAAACGGGAAAAAAATTCTAGCAATTGATGGACATATGGATACTGTTGATTTGGGTAATCTTAAAAATTGGGATTTTGATCCGCTTGGCGGTGAAATTAAAGATGGTTTTGTTCATGGGCGAGGAACTGTTGACCAAGAAGGTGGACCTGCAGCTTTTGTTACATCAGGAAAAATATTGAAAGAATTAGGTTTTGATAAAGACATGACAATATATTTTGTAGGAAGCGTAATGGAAGAAGATTGCGATGGCCTTTGCTGGAAGTATATTATTGAGGAAGAAGGAATTAAGCCGGATTTTGTTATAAGTACAGAGCCTACAAATTTAGGAATTTATCGAGGACACAGAGGAAGAATGGAGATAAGAGTTACTTTTAACGGAATTTCTTGTCACGGCTCAGCACCTGAAAGAGGCGATAATGCAATTTATAAAGCTTCGCGTGCTGCTCTTGAAATTGAAAAATTAAACGAAACATTAAAACATGATGATTTTTTAGGTAAAGGAACTGTTACTATTTCTGAATTTAAGTCCGAAAGTCCTTCATTATGTGCCGTTTCTGATTATGCACATTTGCATTTAGACAGAAGATTAACTTGGGGCGAAACAAAAGAATCTGCTGTTGCTGAAATTGAAAATATTGTAAAAGAACTTGGTGGAATCGTTGAAGTGCTTTACTACGAGGAAACTGCTTGGACAGGATTAAAATATGGAATGGAAAAATATTATCCTACATGGAAAATCCCTGAAAATCATAAAATTGTGCAAACCGGAAAAAAAGTTTTTGAAAATCTTTTCAAAAAAGAGCCAAATATCGATAAATGGACTTTTTCTACAAACGGAGTTACAATAAATGGAATGTATGGAATTCCAACAATTGGCTTTGGTCCTGGAAATGAGGTTCTTGCACATGCGCCAAACGAAAAAGTACCAATTGAACATTTAGTTATTGCATCAGCATTTTATGCCGCTTACGCATATGAAATTGCTTAATCAGTAATAGATTTAACAATATATAAAAATCGAAGTAAGAAGGATTCTGACTTCGGTTTTTTAAT